>JASIAN010000013.1 GCA_030042035.1 Alphaproteobacteria bacterium
CACTTGTTGAATGACGGGCATTTTGTCGCCGCCGTCGATGGCCTCAAGATCGAGCCGCTGCCCCCCGGGATTTCCGGTGTACGCCTCGGCGACCGCCCGCTCCCCAACCCTCCCCCGCCAGCAGGGGAGGGAAGCGCGCTAAGGGCGCGGGCGGGGGTAGGTGCGCGCGTCGTGTTTGAGCCGATCCGCGATATCGCAAGCCTCTACGAGCGGCTCGACGCGCGCACGATGGCCGGGTTCGGCGGCGTCGCCGAATACGGCATCACGGTGCGCTGGGACAAGAATTTCCTGAAGATCATCCGCCTCTTGTTGGAGCGCCGGCAGGAATTCGCGATGTATGGCGGGGTGCGGTTCGGCGGCACGCTGACGATCGCGGGCGCCTTTGCGCTCGGCTTTGACCATGTCGCGCTGTGCGCCGGCGCCGGCCGCCCGACCGTCATCCCGATGCAGAATGGCCTCGTGCCCGGCGTCAGGCAGGCTTCCGACTTTCTGATGGCATTGCAGCTGACCGGCGCCGCCAAGGAAGACAGCATCGCCAATCTGCAGGTGCGCCTGCCGGTCGTCGTCATCGGCGGCGGGCTGACGGCCATCGATACCGCGACCGAAGCGCTCGCGTATTACCCCGTGCAGGTCGAGAAGTTCTTGAAGCGCTACGAGATATTGGCCGGCGAGCGCGGCGGCGAGGTCGTCGCCGCCGAATGGACCGGCGCCGAGCGCGAAATCGCCGAGGAATTCATCGCCCATGCCCGGGCGCTCAGGGCCGAGCGCGAGGCGGCGGCGCGCGAGGGACGGAAGCCGCGCCTCGCCAAGCTGATCGACGAATGGGGCGGCGTCACGATCGCCTATCGCCGCCGGCTCATCGACGCGCCGAGCTACACGCTCAACCACGAGGAAGTCGCGAAGGCGATGGAGGAAGGCATCCGCTTTGCCGAGATGCTGACCCCCGAAGCCGTCGAGGTCGATCTGTTTGACCAGGCCGCGGCGCTGCGCCTCTCGCGTCACGCCGCGCTCGAGGTTGGTGGCCACCGCCCCTCGCCCGACCAGGGACCGGGGGAAGAAATCGTGCTGCCGGCGCGCACGATCCTCGTCGCCGCCGGGACCCAGCCCAACACGATGCTGGCGCGCGAAGACCCGGCGCATGTCGCGCTCGACGGCCGCTATTTCCGCGCCCTCGACGAAGACGGAAATCCCGCGACGCCGGAGCGCGTCGCCAAGCCCGAAGCGGTGCGCGTCTTGATGCACATCGCCGAAGACGGCCGCGCCGTCAGCTTTTTCGGCGATCTGCATCCGAGCTTTGCCGGCAATGTCGTGAAGGCGATGGGTGGCACGAAACTCGGCTATCCCGTCGTCAGCCGCAGGCTCGCGAAGCGCGCCGCGGCCGCGCCGGAGCCGGCGGTGCTGAAGGCGCGGCTTGACGACGAATTGCGCGCCCGCGTCGAGCGCGTCGAGCGGCTGACGCCGAAGATCGTCGAAGTCGTCGTCAAGGCGCCGATGGCGGCGCGCGCGTTCCGGCCGGGCCAGTTCTATCGCCTGCAGAATTACGCGAGCTATGCGCCGCGCATCGACGGCACAACGCTGGCGATGGAAGGCTTGGCGTTGACCGGCGCGTGGATCGACCGCGACGAGGGCCTCTTATCGACGATCGTCCTCGAAATGGGCGGGTCGTCCGACCTTTGCGCGCTATTGAAACCCGGCGAGCCGGTCATTTTGATGGGGCCGACCGGCACCCCGACCGAGACGCCCTCGGGCGAAACCGTGCTCTTGGTCGGCGGCGGCCTCGGCAATGCGGTGCTCTTCTCGATCGGCGCGGCGCTCCGGGCGCAGGGGTCGCGCGTCCTCTATTTCGCCGGCTACAAGACGTTGGACGCCCGCTACAAGATCGCGGACATCGAACGCGCCGCCGACTCGGTCGTGTGGTGCTGCGACGAGGCGCCCGGCTTCCAGCCGCGCAGGCCGCAGGACCGCGCGTTTGTCGGCAATATCGTTGCGGCGATCGAGGCCTATGGGGCGGGCGCGCTCGGCCCGGTCGAAATTCCGTTGCCGGCGGTCGACCGCATCATCGCAATCGGCTCCGACGGCATGATGGCGGCCGTTGCCGAGGCGCGCAACGCCGCCCTCAAGCGCTATTTCCGCCCCGACCACCGCGCGATCGCGTCGATCAACTCGCCGATGCAATGCATGATGAAGGAAATCTGCGCGCAGTGCCTGCAGCGCCACTTCGATCCGGCAACCGGTACCGAGACGGTCGTCTTCTCCTGCGCCAACCAGGACCAGGAATTGGATCAGGTCGATTTCTCGACATTGCGCCGGCGGCTGTCGCAGAACGGCGCGCAGGAAAAGCTGACGAAACTGTGGATCGACCGCTGCCTTAAGCATCTCGGCCGCCGCGCTGAGATGGCGGCAGCCGAATAAGCCCGGGCATCGCCGCGGCAGCAGCTTCCCCTTGTCTTCCGGCGCCCGGCGGCGGCACGATGATCGGCAGCCAGAGGGAGGAGCACGACATGCAGGGCAATCGGCATTGGGTCGGCACCTGGGCGGCGGCGCCGGCGCCGGCGGAAGGCGTCGTCGGCTTCAACAACCACACGATCCGCCTCAACCCGCGCATCTCATTGGGCGGCGAGCGGCTGCGGGTGCGCATTTCCAACGCCTACGGCAACCGGCCGCTCAGGGTCGGCGCCGCGCGCATCGCGCTGCGTGACAAGGGCCCGGCCGCGGTCGCCGGCTCCGACCGCAAGCTGACCTTCGGGGACAGCGAGAGCACGATCATCGCCGCCGGCGCCGTCGCGTTCAGCGATCCCGTTGACTTTTCGGTCAAGCCGCTCGCCGATCTCGCGGTCAGCATCCATCTGCCCGGCGAGGTCCTGGCGAATTTCGCGATCACCGGCCGCTATGCGCGGCAGACCAATTACATCTCGCCGCCGGGCGACTTCACCGGCGAGACGGTCATGCCGGTCGGCAACCTGACCGACCAGTGGTTTTTCCTGTGCGGCGTCGATGTGCTGGCGCCACTCGAAGCGGGCGGCATCGTCGCGCTCGGCGACTCGTTGACCGACGGCAACATCTCGACGATCGACGCCTATTGCCGCTGGCCCGATCAGCTGGCGCGCCGGCTCGTCGAGCGCGGCGGCCGGCCGATGGGCGTCATGAACAACGGCCTCGGTGGCAACCGCATCCTGCACGATCTGCGCGGCGACAGCGGCGTCCGCCGCTTCGACCGCGACGTACTCTCGCAGCCCGGCGTCAGCCATGCGATCGTCATGCTCGGCACCAACGATCTCAGGAACCGCTGGGCCAAGCCCGAGGAAGAGGTGACCGGCGCGCAGATGATCGCCGGCTTGCAGCAGATGGCGGTGCGCGCCCACAGCCGCGGCATCAACATCATCGGCGCGACGCTGACGCCGTTCGGCAACGAGACCTTCATGGCCAACGCGTGGAACCCGACGCGCGAAGAGCATCGCCTCGCGGTCAACGAATGGATCCGCGAGTCGGGCGCGTTCGACGGCGTCGCCGATTTCGACGCGGCGCTGCGCGACCCCGAAATCCCGACCCAGATGCGCGGCGCTGACGATTGCGGCGATGGCCTGCACCCGTCGGATAGCGGCTATTGCAAGATGGGCGACGCGATCAACCTGTCGCTATTCGACTAGCGGCGGGACG
>JASIAN010000014.1 GCA_030042035.1 Alphaproteobacteria bacterium
GAGGCGCGGCTCATCGTGCAGGGCGTCCACATGGCGCGCCGGCACACAAAACCGCGTCTTGGCGACCCCGGCGGCATCGTCGAGAAGGAATTGACGATCCACGTCTCGAATGTCGCCCATATCGACCCGCATTCGCGCAAGCCGACGCGGGTCGGCTACAAGTTCCTCGACGACGGTCGCAAGGTGCGCGTCGCGCGCCGCTCGGGCGAAGTCCTCGACAAATGAGGGTGAGGCGATGACGACCCGCCTGCAGGAGCGCTACAACGCGACGGTCAAGCCCGCGCTGATGCAGGAGTTCGGCTACACGAACCCGATGCAGGTGCCGCGGCTCGACAAGATCGTCGTCAACATGGGCGTCGGCGAGGCGGTGCAGGACGCGAAGAAGATCGACGCCGCGGTCGGCGATCTGTCGGCGATCACCGGCCAGCGTCCGATCGTGATCCGCGCCAAGCAGTCGATCGCGACGTTCAAGTTGCGCAAGAACATGCCGATCGGCGTCAAGGTCACGCTGCGCCGCGACCGCATGTACGAATTCCTCGACCGGCTGATCACCGTCGCGCTGCCGCGGGTGCGCGACTTCCGTGGCGTTTCGCCCAAAAGCTTCGACGGGCGCGGCAATTACGCCCTCGGGCTGCGGGAGCAGCTGGTGTTTCCCGAGATCGATTACGACAAGGTCGATGCGGTGCGCGGCATGGATGTCGTCATCGTCACGACGGCCAAGACCGACGATGAGGCGCGCGCGCTGCTGCGGGCCTTCGACATGCCCTTCACCAGTTGATCGCCGGCGGAAAGAAACCCTCGCGATGGCCAAGAAAAGCTCGATCGAAAAGAACCAGCGGCGCGCCAGGCTTGCCAAGCAATACGCGCCGCGCCGCGCCCGCCTGAAGGCGCTTGCGCGCGACCGCGACGCGGCGCCCGAAGAGCGCTTCGACGCGCAGTTGAAACTCTCCGAACTGCCCCGCAACAGCGCGCCGACGCGGCTGCGCAACCGCTGCTCGCTGACCGGCCGGCCGCGCGGCTATTACCGCAAGTTCAAGCTGTCGCGTATCGCCGTGCGCGAGCTGGCATCCTCGGGGCTCATCCCTGGCGTCCTGAAGTCGAGCTGGTGAGGGGGTGGCGGCGATGACGATGAGCGATCCCCTCGGCGACATGTTGACCCGCATCCGCAACGGCCAGCGCGCCCGCCAAGCCGTCGTCGCCGCGCCGGCATCGAACTTCCGGGCCCATGTGCTGGAAGTCTTGAAGCGGGAGGGTTATATCCGTGATTTCACGCGCGAGCAGGTGCGGCCGGGCGTCGCCGAATTGAAGATCGAACTGAAATACGTCGACGGCGAGCCGGTCATTCGCGAGATCGCGCGCGTTTCGAAACCGGGCCGGCGCATCTATTCGAAGCTCTCCGACCTGCCGCGCGTCTATAACGGGCTCGGCATCTCGATCCTGTCGACGCCACGCGGCGTCATGTCGGACAACGAGGCGCGCGCCGCCAAGGTCGGCGGCGAGGTGCTGTGCCGGGTGTTTTGATGCCGGGTATTCTGATGCTGGGTATTCTGATGTACGTGTCGAACGCAATCTTTTCGCCGCCCCTGCGAAAGCGGGGGTCCAGGACAATGCGGTATCGCCTGCACCTGGGTGCCCGCTTGCGCGGAAATGACGGAACGACGTGAGGAAGGTTCGATGTCACGGGTTGGCAAACATCCGGTTCGGATCCCCGAGGGCGTCACGGTCGAGCTGGCCGGGCAGACGCTGACCGCAAAGGGCCGGCTCGGCGCGCTGTCGCTGGCGGTCAGCGGCGAGGTGAGCGCGACGATCACCGATGGCGCCGTCAGGCTCGCGCCGAAGGACGACACGAAACAAGCGCGCGCGATGTGGGGTACGACGCGGGCCTTAATCAACAACATGGTGACCGGCGTCGCGCAAGGCTTTACCCGCAATCTCGAAATTAACGGCGTCGGCTACCGCGCCGCCGTGCAGGGCAGGAACCTCAACCTGCAGCTGGGCTACAGCCACGATATCAACTACCCGATCCCCGCGGACGTGACGATCGCCTGCGAGCGGCCGACCGCGATCGCGGTCACCGGCGCCGACCGCCAGCGCGTCGGCCAGATCGCCGCCGAAATCCGCGCCTTCCGGCCGCCCGAGCCGTACAAGGGCAAGGGGATCAAGTACGCCGAGGAAACCGTCCGCCGCAAGGAAGGCAAGAAGAAGTAACGCGATGTCGAACAAACCGGACGATCTGTTCCGCCGCCGGCGCGCGCGCACCCGCTTCAACTTGCGCCGGGCGGCAAAGGGCCGCGCCAGGCTGTCGGTGTTCCGCTCGGCGCGCCACATCTATGCCCAGATCATCGACGACGCGCTGGGGCATACGCTGGCCGCCGCCTCGACGCTCGATGCCGGCCTCAAGGAAAGCCTGAAAACCGGCGGAGACAAGGCGGCGGCGAGCGCGGTCGGCAAGCTGCTGGCCGAGCGCGCCAAGGCGGCCGGCATCGAACGCGTCATCTTCGATCGCGGCGCCTATCTCTATCACGGCCGGGTCAAGGCGCTGGCCGACGCTGCCCGCGAAGGCGGGCTCGATTTCTGAAGGGAGTTTGACGGGTGGCACGAGGTCAAGGCGGCGGCGAGCGGCGGCGACGCGGCGAGGGCGAAAGAGACCGCGACCGCGACCGGGAAGAGAGCGAATTCGCCGAGAAGCTGGTCAGCATCAACCGCGTCGCGAAGGTGGTCAAAGGCGGCCGCCGGTTCGGCTTTGCCGCGCTCGTCGTCGTTGGCGACAGAAAGGGCCGGGTCGGCTACGGCTCGGGCAAGGCGCGCGAGGTGCCGGAGGCGATCCGCAAGGCGACCGAGCAGGCGCGGCGCAGCATGATCCGCGTGCCGCTGCGCGAGGGGCGCACCTTGCATCACGATATTGCCGACCGCTACGGCGCCGGTCGGGTCATTGTGCGCGCCGCCAAGCCCGGCACCGGCATCATCGCCGGCGGGCCGATGCGGGCGATCTTCGAGGCATTGGGCGTGCATGATGTCGTCGCCAAATCGGTCGGCACGTCCAACCCGCACAACATGATCAAGGCGACCTTTGCCGCGCTCGGCCATGTCGCGAGCCCGCGCGCGGTCGCGGCGCGGCGCGGCAAACGGGTTGGCGACATTCTCGGTCGGCCGCAGAGCGAAGCGCGCGAGAACGCGTGATGGACGGCAAAAAGATACTGACGGTCGTGCAGACCGGCAGCCCGATCGGCCGCCGCGCCGATCAGGAGGCGACGCTCAAAGGCCTCGGCCTCAACAAGCTTCGTCGCCGGCGCACGCTCGAGGACACGCCGGCGGTCCGCGGCATGATCGCCAAGGTAAAGCACCTCGTGCGTATCGAAAGCGAAGGGTAGGGCACCTATCTAAGGCATCTGGCCGTCCGTTCCGCTGGCATGCCCGGCCTGGTGCCGGGCACCCATGTTGGATGACCGGGTCAAGCCCGGCCATGACGAGCGGAGGGGATGCGATAGAATGGCGGCCGCCGCGTTTTGCTCGCCGGCGACGGGATGACGAAGCAATGAAGCTCAACGAGATCAGAGACAATCCGGGCGCGCATTACCGCGCGAAGCGCGTCGGGCGCGGCATCGGCTCGGGCAAGGGCAAAACGTCAGGGCGCGGCGGCAAGGGGCAGACCGCGCGCACGGGCGTCGCGCTCAACGGCTTTGAAGGCGGCCAGACGCCGCTGCATCGCCGCCTGCCGAAGCGCGGCTTCAACAACAAGATTTTCCAGAAAGACTACAAGATCGTCAATCTCGGGCGGCTGCAACAGGCGCTCGACGACGGCAAGCTCAGCGCCGAGGGTGCGATCGACGCGGCTCGTCTCGTCGCGGCCGGCGTGCTGCGGCGGCCCGGCGACGGCGTGCGCCTCCTCGCCAAGGGCAAGCTTACGACCGCGCTGACGCTCGAAGTTGCCGGCGCGTCCGCGGCGGCGACGGCGGCGGTCGAGGCGGTCGGCGGCACGGTCGTCCTGCGCGGCGCCGGCAAGCCCGCCGGCTCAGCGTCGGCGTCATAGATGACGCCGCCGTCGATGTTTCATTTGGTCGCCCGGGCGCGAACCGGGGTCCAGGGCAGCCGCGCAGCGCCCCCTGCGTTCCCGCTTCCTCCGGTATGACGTTCGACAGGACTTGATGGAATGGCGTCAGCCGCCGAACAACTCGCCGCCAGCATAAACCTCGGCGCCTTCGCCAAGGCGACCGAGCTGAAGCAGCGCATCTGGTTCACGCTGGGCGCGCTCGTCATCTACCGGCTGGGCACTTATATCCCGATCCCCGGCATCGACGCCTCGATCCTGCACGAGATCTTCCAGCAGAACGCCGGCGGCATTCTCGGCATGTTCGACATGTTCTCGGGCGGCGCACTCGGGCGCATGACGATCTTCGCGCTCAACATCATGCCCTACATCTCCGCTTCGATCATCGTGCAGCTGCTGCAGGCGGTGTCGCCGACGCTCGAAAAACTGAAGCAGGAGGGCGAAGCCGGACGCAAAAAGATCAACCAATACACGCGCTACGGCACCGTCGCGCTGGCCGCGGTGCAGGGCTACGGCATCGCTGTCGGGCTCGAAGGCATGCGCGCAGGCGCGCAGTCCGCGGTCATCAACCCCGGTATCTTCTTCTGCGCCGAGACCGCGATCACGCTGTGCGCCGGCACCGTGTTCCTGATGTGGCTCGGCGAGCAGATCACGGCGCGCGGCATCGGCAACGGCATCTCCTTGATCATCATGGCCGGCATCGTCGCCAATCTGCCGCATGCGCTGGCCTCGACCCTGGAACTCGGCCGCACCGGCGCCCTGTCGACCCCGTTCATCATCTTCTTTCTGTTGATGTCGGTCGCGGTCGTCATCGTCATCGTGTTCATGGAGCGGGCGCAGCGCCGCATTCTCGTGCAATACCCGAAACGGCAGCAGGGCAACCGCATGTTCGGTGGCGAAGCCACGCACCTGCCGCTGAAGATCAACACCTCGGGCGTCATCCCGCCGATCTTCGCCTCTTCGCTGCTGCTGCTGCCGACCACGATCGCAACGTTCGATGCCAACAGCGCAAATCCCGGCTGGGTCAGCCGCATCACCGCCTACCTGACGCACGGCACCTGGCTCTACATGAGCCTTTATGCCGCATTGATCGTGTTCTTCACCTTCTTCTATACCGCGATCGTCTTCAATCCGGAGGAGACCGCCGACAATCTGCGCAAATACGGCGGGTTCATTCCCGGCATCCGCCCCGGCAAGAACACGGCTGACTATCTCGATTACATTTTGACGCGGATCACCGTGCTCGGCGCCATTTATCTGGCAGCGGTCTGTCTACTGCCGGAATTTCTCATCTCGGAATACGCCGTGCCGTTCTATTTCGGCGGCACGAGTCTCCTCATCGTCGTCAGCGTGACGATGGACACGGTGGCGCAGATCCACTCGCATCTTTTGGCGCACCAATATGAGGGGCTGATCAAAAAAGCGCGGTTGCGCAGCCGCCGCTGATGAAGATCGTCATCCTTTTGGGGCCGCCCGGGTCAGGCAAGGGGACGCAGGCAAAGCGGCTCCAGCAAACATTCGGGCTGGCGCATCTCGCGACGGGCGACATGCTGCGTGCCGAGATTGCCTCCGGCAATGCTTTGGGACGGCGGGTCAAGAGCATCATGGATGCGGGCGAACTCGTGCCGGATCATATCCTGGTCGCGCTGATACGCTCGCGCATCGCCAGGCCCGAGTGCCGGCATGGCTTCATCCTTGACGGCTTCCCGCGCACCGTGCCGCAGGCCGAGGCGTTCGATCGCCTGATCGCGGAGGAGCAACTCCCGCGTCCCATTGTCATCGAGTTCACCGTCTTCGAACCCGAGCTGGTCAATCGTCTTTCCGGGCGTTTCACATGCCAGACTTGCGGCGCCAGCTACCATGACCACTTTCACCGTCCCCGAGTCGAAGGCATGTGCGACTTCTGCGGTGGTCACGAATTCGTGCGTCGGGCGGACGATCAGCCCGAGGCTATTCGGACCCGGTTCCGCGCGTATCGCGAGCAGACGGCGCCATTGCTCGATTATTACAAGCGCACCGGCGATATTCCGCTGGAGGTTGACGGCATGGCGGATATCGACGGCGTCACGCGACAGATCGAAGCGGTGCTCGGCGGGGTCGCACAGCGCTGATATGTCGCGGGATAGGGACGCGGCATTGACGCGTTAACCGCAATCGGTATAATGCCCGGCTCGGTTGGAGGCGTTGCAGCCTCGTTTCCCGGCATGGCAAAGGAGGGGCGCAGGTGGCGCGAATTGCTGGCGTCAACATCCCAAATCAGAAGCGGGTGCCGATCGCCCTGACCTATATCCACGGCATCGGTCGCACCAAGGCGGTTGAAATCTGCGAGCGGGTCGGCATTCCGCTCGATCGGCGGGCGCATGAGATGACCGATGACGAGGTGTTGCGGGTGCGCGAACTCATCGACCGCGAGTACACGGTCGAGGGCGACCTGCGCCGGCAGGTCGCGATGAACATCAAGCGGCTCATGGATCTCGGCTGCTATCGCGGCTTGCGCCACCGCAAGGGCCTGCCGGTGCGTGGTCAGCGCACGCACACCAACGCCCGCACCCGCAAGGGGCCGGCGCGGCCGATCGCGGGCAAGAAGAAATAGGCGCGGGCTTACGGCGGAAGACAGGGCCAGATGGCAAAAAGCACGGCGGCGCCGCGCCTCAGGCGGCGCGAGCGCAAAAATATCACGTCGGGTACGGCGCACGTTGCCGCGACCTTCAACAACACGATGATCACGATCACCGACGCGCAGGGCAACACGATCGCCTGGTCGTCGTCGGGCAGCCAGGGCTTCAAGGGCTCGCGCAAATCGACCCCCTACGCCGCTCAGGTCGCGGCCGAGGATGCCGGCCGCAAGGCGATGGAGCACGGCATGCGTACGCTCGACATCGAGGTGAAGGGGCCGGGGTCGGGGCGCGAGTCGGCGCTCAGGGCATTGCAGGCGATCGGGTTTGCCATCACCTCGATCCGCGACGTGACGCCGATCCCGCACAACGGCTGCCGGCCGCCCAAGCGTCGCCGCGTCTAGGCCGGCCTCGCGCAGAAGCCCTTTGATCGCCGCGGCGCCGTTCTACGCGGCGAGCCATTCAGCGGACCCCGGTCCGCGCTTTACCCGTTGAGGTTCTCTGGTGCTGCAAAAAAATTGGCAAACCCTCATCAAACCCAAACAGCTCTCGGTCGAACCGGGCGACGACAAGGAACGCGTCGCGACTGTCGTCGCCGAGCCCCTGGAGCGCGGTTTCGGCTTGACGCTCGGCAATGCGCTGCGCCGCGTGCTGCTGTCGTCGCTGCAAGGCGCTGCGGTGACCTCGATGCAGATCGAGGGCGTGCTGCATGAATTCTCGTCGCTGCCCGGCGTGCTCGAGGACGTCACCGACATTGTGCTGAACGTCAAGAGCATCGGCCTCCGGATGTACGGCGAAGGGCCAAAGCGCATGCGGCTGCGTGCCAGCGGCCCCGGCGAAGTGCGCGCCCGCCAGATCGAAGCCGGCCACGACATCGAAATCCTCAACCCCGACCAGATCATCTGCACGCTCGACAACGGTGCCCGCATCGCGATGGAGCTGACCGTCGAGCTCGGCAAGGGCTATGTGCCGGCGACGCAGAACCGGCCGGAGGATGCGCCGATCGGTCTCATCCCGGTCGATGCGCTGTTCAGCCCGGTGCGCAAGGTCTCCTACCGCGTCGAGAACACCCGTGTCGGCCAGGTCACCGACTATGACAGCCTCGCGATGCGGGTCGAAACCAACGGCGCGGTGACCCCGGAGGACGCGGTGGCGCTGGCCGCCCGCATCCTGCAGGACCAGCTGCAGCTGTTCATCAACTTCGAAGAGCCGCGCCACGGCGTCGAGCGCGAGATCGCCGCCGGCGAGCCGATGATCAACAAGAACCTGCTGCGCAAGGTCGACGAGCTCGAATTATCGGTGCGTTCGGCCAACTGCCTGAAGAACGACAACATCGTCTATATCGGCGACCTGGTGCAGAAGACCGAGGCCGAGATGCTGCGGACGCCCAATTTCGGCCGCAAATCCTTGAACGAGATCAAGGAGGTGCTGGCCAATATGGGGCTCCATCTGGGGATGGAAATCCCCAACTGGCCGCCCGAGAATATCGAAGAGCTGGCCAAGCGCATCGACGAGCCGTATTAGTCGCTCGCGCCGTTTGCGATTGCTTCGCGTCGCTCGCAATGACGTCGAGGGCCGGCGTCATTGCGAGGAGCGCAGCGGCGAAGCAATCCCGTCCGGAAACCCGCGCCAGCCGCTTGCTTGGACTTGTGAGGTACCTGAACCATGCGTCATCGAGTGGCTCATCGCGGCTTCAGCCGCCCGTCTGCCCATCGCAAGGCGATGTTTGAAAACCTTGCCGCCTCGCTGTTGAAGCACGAGCAGATCCGCACGACGCTGCCGAAGGCCAAAGATTTGCGGCCGATCGTCGAGCGCCTCATCACGCTCGGGAAGCGTGGCGGGCTGCATGCGCGGCGCCAGGCGATCGCCCGGCTGCAGGATGCGAAGCTCGCCGACAAGCTCCTGACGGCGCTGGCCGAGCGCTACGCCGACCGGCCCGGCGGCTATACCCGCATCGTCAAGGCCGGCTTCCGTTACGGCGACGCCGCACCGATGGCGATCATCGAGCTGGTCGACCGCGACCCCGCGGCGAAGGGCCAGGATTCCGGTCAGAAGCCCGGCGAGGGCGAGGGAGCCGAGGCGGCGGTATAAGGCCCTCGGCCTACTCGCCCATCTGCAACAAGGCGCCGCGGCGGCGCGCGTCGTAGAAGGCCCAGCCGAAGATGGCGGTGCCGATCGCCAGAAAGACGAGGTCGAGCGCGATCGCGCCGAGGAAATAATCCCAGCGGAACACGTGCTGGAACAACACCGCGCGCATGCCCTCGAACACGTGGGTCGAGGGCAACGCCCATGCGACGGGGCGCAGCCAATGCGGCAGGATCGTGATCGGGTAATAGACGCAGGACAGCGGCGCCAGCGCGAAGATGACGGTCCAGGCGAGGCCTTCGGCGCCCATGCCATGGCGCAGGATGCCGCCACAGATTGCAAGCCCCAAGGCCCAGCCCATCGCCATCAGCACCGCAAGGAACGCGATGAGCGCAAACCCCATGCCGAAGATCGAATAATGGTAGAGCGGGATCGCCAACAGCATCGCCGGCAGCACACCGATCGTCGTGCGTACGACGCTCATCGCCAAGAGCGACAGGACCCATTCGTACGGGCGCAGCGGCGTCACAAACAATTGGCCGAGATTGCGCGACCACATTTCTTCAAGGAATGACATCGACAGGCCGAGTTGGCTGCGGAACAACAGGTCCCACAGCATGACCGCCGCCAACAGCACGCCGAAGGCCTGCGCGATATAGCTGCTGTTGTGGCGCAGAAACTGGCTCATAAAGCCCCAGATCATCATCTGCAGGGTCGGCCAATAGAGCAGCTCGACGGTGCGCGGCCACGAGCTCTTCAGGATGTAGAGATAACGCAGCAGCATTGCCCACACCCGCGCCGGCGAGAACGCCCGCTCGCCGAACCGTCGCAGTGCCCGCCGCGAACCGGCGCGGCCGCGCCTCACGGCACCGGCTCCAGCGCGGCATGTTTGTCGCGCACGATATGCAGAAAGACTTCTTCGAGGTTCGTGCGGCCGTAGCGCCGGATCAGTTCATCCGGGCTGCCGCGATCGACGATCTGCCCCGCTTTCATCATCATGACCACGGAGCACAGCCGCTCGACCTCGGCCATGTTGTGCGACGCCAAGAGGATCGTCGCACCGGCGCGGGCGCGATATTGTTCGAGATAGCCGCGCGCCCAATCGCCGCTGTCGGGGTCGAGCGAGGCGGTCGGCTCGTCGAGCAGCAGGAGTTCCGGTTCGTTCAGCAAGGCCTTGGCGAGCGCGACACGGGTCTTCTGGCCCGACGACAGGCGGCCGGCCGGGCGGTCGAGAAACGGTGCGATCTGCAGTTCCTCAGCCAATTGCGCGATGCGCGCGCGGCGCCGCCCGATGCCGTAGAGCCGCGCGTAGATCTCCAGGTTCTGCCGCACCGTCAGGCGATGCGGCAGGTCGACATAGGGCGAGGAAAAATTCATCCGCGGCAGGACGCGGTAGCGGTGCCGCACGATGTCCTCGCCGAACACGGCGACCCGGCCCGAACTTGGCAGCAGGAGGCCTAGAAGGATCGCCAAGGTCGTCGTCTTGCCGGCGCCGTTGCCGCCGAGCAGCGCCGCCGTCGTGCCGCGCTCGATGCGAAAGCCGATGCCGTCGACGGCGGCCGGGCCCGGGCCGTAGCGCTTGACAAGGTTCTCGACGAGGATCACCGGTGCGGGCATCGCCGGTATATGGCGAATAATCGGGCAGCCGGCCAGAGTGCGCTGGCCGCGCCTATATAAACGCTTGGGCTTCGTGGCCGGAGAGAGGCGCGTGGCGGTACTCAACAGCAGCGGTGCGCTGCGGCCGGCGGTGGCGCCGGGCGTGTCAACCAGCGAGGCGGAACGGCCGCCGGCCTTCGACCGGATCGGCCTGCGGCGGCTGGTGCTGATCCGTTGGGTGGCGATCGTCGGACAGGCGGTGGCGCTGCTCGTCGTGCATTACGGTTTCGCCTTTCATCTGCCGCTGATGCCGGCCTTCGGGGTCGTCGGCTGCTCGGTCGTGCTGAACCTGGTCGTGACGCTGTTTCGCCGCGCGGCCACCCGCCTCGGCGAGCTGGAGGCGGCGCTGTTTCTTGCCTACGACCTCCTGCAGGTCGGTTGCCTGTTGTTTTTGACCGGCGGCTTACAGAACCCGTTCGCGATTCTGATCCTGGCGCCGATCACAGTGGCGGCGACCGCATTGTCGCTGCGCCCGGTCATCGCGCTGTCGGGACTAGCGATCGCGGTCATTACCGTGCTCGCAATCTGGCACCTGCATCTGCCGTGGCGCGCCACCGGCGCCCTGCCGTCATTCCCGTCGGAGCTGGTGCTGGGGCTGTGGGCGGCGCTCGTCATCGCGACGGTGTTCATCGGCTTCTACGCCTGGAGCATCGCCGAGGCGGCGCGGCGGCTGCGCGGCGCGGTGGCGGCGACGCAGCTGGCGCTGGCGCGCGAACAGCGCGTCTCGGCGGTGGGCGCATTGGCGGCGGCGGCGGCGCATGAACTCGGCAGCCCGCTGGCAACGATCGCCGTCGTCGCCAAGGAGCTGGTGCACGATCTGCCGGCCGATTCGCCGCACGCCGAGGACGCCCGGCTGTTGCTGTCGCAAACCGAGCGCTGCCGCGAGATCCTGGCGCAGCTTGCGCATCATCCCGACGCGGAAGCCGCTTCGCCCTATACGCGCCTGCCGATCTCGGCGCTCGTCGAGGCCGCCGGCGCCCTCTATCACGACCCGCGCGTGCGGCTGATCTTTGCTGTTACCGGGGCGCCGGCCGAGGACGAGCCGCAAGTCAGCCGCAGCGCCGAGATCATGCACGGCCTCAACAACCTGATCTCAAACGCGGTGCAATTTGCCAGCCGGGAGGTCAGCGTCACGATCCACTGGGACCGCGCAACGGTCACGGTCGAGATCGCCGATGACGGGCCGGGCTTTCCGCCGCATCTCTTAGGCCGGCTCGGCGAACCCTATTTGTCGACCCGCGCCGGCGACACCGGGCACATGGGTCTCGGCATCTTCATCGCGCAGAGCCTGCTGGAGCGCAGCGGCGCCGACTTGAGCTTCGACAACCTGGCCGAAGGCGGCGCGCATGTTGTCATTTCCTGGCAGCGTGCCAAATTGGAGACGCAGACGCGGCCCGATGCCGCAGCGGCAATGCGCGCCTCCGCTGGATCGGGTGGCGCGTCGCGCACGAGTGAAAGGCAAGTAGCATGACTGTTCAAGAGGGACCTCAGCGCACGATGAGCGGCGAACCCGACGCGGCGCCGCTGCGGGGTCTGGCGGAAGGCGACCGCACGCTGCTGATCGTCGATGACGATGCCCCGCTGTGCCAGCGCCTCGCGCGGGCAATGGAGCGGCGCGGCTTTGTCGTCTCGACCGCCGATGGCGTGGCATCAGGCGTCGCGGCGGCGACGGAGCAGCCGCCGGCGTTTGCGGTCGTCGATCTGCGGCTCGGCGACGGCAGCGGCCTCGATGTCGTCAGCGCCCTGCGCGGCGCGCGGCCTGGTGCCCGCATCGTCGTGTTGACCGGGTACGGCAATATCGCGACCGCGGTGGCCGCGGTGAAGGCGGGTGCGCTCGATTACCTGCCGAAGCCGGCCGATGCCGACGCCGTCGAACGCGCGCTGTTGGCCGAGGAAGGCGCGACCCCGGAGCCGCCGGAAGACCCGATGTCGGCTGACCGGGTGCGCTGGGAGCACATCCAGCGCATCTTCGAATTGTGCGATCGCAACGTGTCGGAGACGGCGCGTCGCCTCAAGATGCACCGCCGCACATTGCAGCGCATCCTGTCAAAGCACGCGCCGCGAAATTAAGCCGGCGCGCCGCGGGGCCGGCATGATCAGCGACCCGATTGAATTCGAATTGTTCAAGAACGCGGTGTTCGGCGCGGCCGACGAGATGGCGTTGACCGTGTTCCGCACGACCTATTCGGGTGTCTTGAAGGACAACATGGACTATTCGACCGCGCTGTTCGATGGCGCCGGCACGCTCGTCGCGCAGGGGCTGACGCTGCCCGGGCATTTGGGCTCGATGCCGACCGCGATCGCCGCCGTCAAGGCGGCATTTGCCGGCGATGTGATGCGGGGCGATGTCTATATCCTCAACGACCCGTTCCAGGGCGGCATGCACCTGCCGGATGTGTTTGTGTTCAAGCCGATCTTTGCGACGTCCGGCGGTCATTGCGAGGAGCGCAGCGACGAGGCAATCCCGGCCCGCTCGTCGGGATTGCTTCGCCCCGCTCGCGATGACGAGGATGAAACAAAAGAAGGCGCTCAGCCCATCGCCTGGGCCGGCACGGTCTGTCACCACACCGATGTCGGCGGCCGCGTGCCGGGGTCGAACGCTTCCGATTCGACCGAAATCTACCAGGAGGGCCTGCGCATCCCGCCGTTGAAGCTTTACGACCGCGGGCGCCGCAACGAGACGCTGTTCGCGCTGATCGACAGAAACGTGCGGGTGCCGGTCAAGGTGTTCGGCGATCTGCGCGCCCAGCTTGCGGCCTGCCACATTGCCGAGCAGGCGATCCTGGAGCTGGCAACGCGCTACGGCACCGGCCGGCTCGCGCAATACATGACCGAACTGGTCGAATATGCAGAGCGGATGACCCGCGCCGCGATTCGCACGCTGCCGGACGGCGTTTTTGATTTTCTCGATCACATCGACGACGACGGCATCGAGGTCGGCCGGCCGATCCCATTGCAGGTGACGATCACGAAACACGGCGATGCGATCGCGGTCGATTGGACCGGCTCCTCGCCGCAGGTGAAGGGCGCTATCAACAACACGCTCTCTTACACGAAATCGGCGAGCTACTGCGCGATCCGCTCGATCCTGCCGCAGAACATCCCGACCAACGAGGGCACGTTCCGCGCGATCGCCGTCACCGCGCCGGAGGGAACCATCGCCAACATGGTGTTGCCGGGTGCCTGCGCGGCGCGCGGACTGACCGGCTTCCGCATGGTCGACTGCCTGTTCGGCGCGCTCGCCAAAATGCTGCCGGACCGGGTATTTGCCGCTTCCGACGGCGGCAATACCGGCGTGTCGATCGGCGGCTGGCACCAGGATCGCACACCGTTCATCTACGTCGATTTCACGTGCTGCGCCTGGGGCGCGCGGCCCTATGCCGACGGGCTCGACGGCAACTCGCACATCTATGCCAACATGGCCTCGCAATCGATCGAGGTGATCGAAGCAGAACAGCCGTTGCAGATCACCGCGTACGAATTCATCCGCGATGCGATGGGGCCGGGGAAATTTCGCGGCGGCGCGCCATTCCGCCGCGAATACAGATTGCTGGCCGACGAGGCGGTGCTGCAGGTGCGCTCCGATCGCCATGCGTTCCGCCCGTTCGGCCTTTATGGCGGCGGCGCCGGACGGCCGTCGATGAATTACCTGAACCCCGAGCAAACGCCAGCGCCACTGCCGTCGAAGCTGACGATGACGATGAGGAAGGGCGACGTGTTCCGCCACGAGGTGGCGGGCGGCGGCGGCTGGGGCGATCCGCTGGAGCGCGACCCGGCGCTGGTGCTGCGCGACATGCTGAACGATTTCGTCAGCGATCGCGCGGCGCAGGACGATTATGGCGTCGTGCTGCGCGGCGACCCGCCCGCCGTCGATGCCGCGGCAACCGCGACGCTGCGCGAGCGCAAGCGACGCGAGCGTGACTGGCGCGAGGTGCCGGTCTACGACCGCGGCGAGGCGCTGGCCGCAGAGTAGCCGCGGCTGGCGATTTTGCGGCCGGCTATCCAGCGGTTCGGCGTTGCGCTAAATTGGCTCGGCATAGAAGCGCGAGGCTGCGATGATCAATTTGGCTGGTATCGGCCATGTGCTGCTCCGGGTCGCCGACGAGGAGCGCTCAAAGCGCTTCTATTGCGACGTCCTCGGTTTCCGCGTCGCCGAGCAGGATCCCGAGCACGGCGGCGTCTTCATGACGCTCGACAACGGCTTTCACACGATCGACGTGGTGCGGCATGCCGCGCCCGAGAGCGCGGTGGCGCTGCAGCCGGGGCAGCTCGGCCTCGTGCATATCGCCTTCAAGGTCGCGAGCTATGCGGCATTGCGCGACGCCTACGCGCATCTGCAACAGCATCGCGTCGCGATCGCCCGCGCCGTCGATCACGTCAGCCAGCGCAGCCTTTATTTCACCGATCCCGACGGCAACGGCCTCGAAATCTATTATGAGCGGCCGGATGCGCTCACGGCGTTTCCGAATGGCCGCGGTGACGAAGACGTGCGCCTGCCGCTGAGCGCGCCGGGCGAGCCATTGCCCGCTTGGCTGAGTGAGACGTGGCCCGCCGTCGCCGCGGCGCAGCCGGCGGCGGCCAATTAACCGCGCCGGTTAAGGCCGATGTCGCGGCGGCAGAAGCCGTCCGGGCTGCGTTAACCGGGCTTGGTCAGCAGCGCTTCCAGGCGGTCGAGGCGCTCCTCCATGTGTTCGGCAAACAGCTCGAGACGGGCCCCGATGGGGCCGATCGTAGCGCCGACCTCGGCCACGAGATTGGTGTACTGCGACGCCGCATTGCGGCGATCGACATCGGCGGCAAATTTGATCTCGCGCAGGTCGCCCTGGATCGACTGCAGCGCGGACTGTATGCAATCTAGGCCCACGGCCATTTACGTTTCCGCCGGACCGGGTAGTCTTCGCCAGGAGTGTCGCCTTTGGAACAGGCGGCCTATATTAGCCCATTATGTTGCGGGCCAGACCCTGCGATGCACGTGCCAAGCGATTGTCATTCGTCCATATGGCCGCACAATGGTGATGCTGTGCGCATGCGAGATGCAGGGCGTCCGGCGTTCTGAGGCCGAAGCGGGCCCGCAATTCGGCGGCCTGTAAATAGACAATATCTGGCATCGATAGCGAGACATGTTGATCGAAGAGTTCCAGATAGGCCCGTTTCAGGTCTGGGTCGGCGCGCTTGATTGGTCCGACCAGGCACTCGCATTTGACAAGGGGCGATATGGCAAACAACATCGCGCTGGTCCGCGCCATCGCCACTTCGGTAACGCTGGCCCAATGGGGATGCTTTTCGGCGAGGTAGATCAGCAGGCAAGCATCAAGATAAATCAATCCCACGATCGTCGCTCGGCTTCTATGTCGGCGTCGATCTCCTCAGCAGACCGTTGCGCGCCCGCGGGAAGTGGGTGATCGGAAAGCCAGCGCAGAATGCGCGTGGCCCTTCCTCGTTCCGGTTCAGGTATCTCGCCGCCCGACCGAGCCTGTGCGAAGCGCCAAGCCAAATGGGTATAGCGTCGAGTACCATCGATAGTCTTGCGTTCGGCCCTAATCTTTCGCTCCGCACACATCTCCGCGAGATCGGCGGTTGTGGCTGTTGGGTGTTGTAAAACGAGCCTGGCGATCGCTGCGCCGACGGTCTCCCCGCGGCCTCGCCTGCGCCGAGGCGGCGCCTCTGACAGCCACCGCGCAGCAAACTCATGCCCGTCAAGCTTTGAATCACGAATAACAGTGAATGCTGGATAAAAATATCCGAGTAAACCATGAATTGTTTTGGGTCTTGTATTACAAATTGCAAGTATTTCTTTGTCCGTATATTTAGGATTTGCGATTATAATGCGCGCCGGTTCGGCCGTATCGGGGAACCTCATAAGATATTCTTCAAAACTAAGCTTAGACCTTTCGGAGGTCGCCTTGTAATTGTCAATTGAAACTGGCTCCTCGTCCGCAATTAATCCGATCTCCTCGGCCAGCGTCTGCAAAGCAGAGGCGACGCGCGTTAAGCGTACCCGAAAATCTTTCGCCATCATTAGCTCCGCAGCAGATTGATAGGCTATCCAGATAGGCTATCAAAATCGAGCGGTCAAGCCAGAATCAAACATGGCTAAGGCCGATGTCGCGGCGGCAGAAGCCGTCCGGCCAGTCGATGCGATCGACGGCGCGGTAGGCACGCGCACGAGCCTCGTCGCGACCCCTTCCCAACGCTGTGATGCCGAGCACGCGGCCGCCGTCGGCCACGAGGCGGCCATCGTTGCGCTTTGTGCCGGCGTGGAAAATCTTGACGTCGGGGTCGCTGGCCGCGGCGTCGAGGCCATTGATGTCGCCGCCGCGCACGGGCGCGTCGGGATAGCCTCTCGCCGCCATGACGACGCATAGCGCCGTCTCGTCGTACCAGCGCAGATCGACCTCGCGCAAAATGCCGTCGCGGCAGGCGAGGAGCGCCGGCAAGAGATCGCTTTTGAGCCGCATCATCAGTACCTGGCACTCGGGATCGCCGAACCGGACATTGTATTCGAGGAGCTTCGGCCCCTCCGCGGTCAGCATCAGCCCGGCGTATAGGATGCCGCGGAACGGCCGACCGTCGCGCGCCATCGCCCGCGCCGTCGGCAGGATCATGCGCTCCATGACCTCGCCTGCGAGCGCCTCCGTCATCGCCGCGATCGGCGACGAGGCGCCCATGCCGCCGGTGTTGGGGCCGGTGTCGCCGTCGAGGAGCCGCTTGTAATCCTGCGCCGACGCGAGCGGCAGCGCATTTTCGCCGTCGACGAGCGCGAAAAAGCTTGCCTCCTCGCCCTGGAGATATTCCTCGACGACGATCGCGGCGCCGGCCTGACCGAACCGCCCGTCGGAGAGCGCCGCCGCGACCGCAGCTTCGGCCTCGGCCACCGTCGCGGCGACGACGACGCCCTTGCCGGCCGCCAGCCCGTCCGCCTTGACGACGATCGGCGCGCCGTGCGCCGCGATATAGGCCCTCGCCGCTGCGGCATCGGAAAAACGGCGGTAGGCGGCGGTCGGGATGCCTTCGCGCGCGCACAAATCCTTCATGAAGCCTTTTGAGGCTTCGAGCGCAGCGGCGGCGGCGGACGGCCCGAACGCGGCGATGCCCTCCGCCTCCAATACATCGACGAGGCCGGCGACGAGCGGCGCCTCCGGCCCGACGACAACAAAATCGATCGCCGCCTTTTTGCAGAATTGGATGAGGCCGAGCGTGTCGTCGGCGGCGACCGCGACGCATTCGGCATCTTCGGCAATGCCGGCATTGCCCGGTGCGCAGAATACCTGGTCGGCCAACGGCGAGCCGGCGATCGCCCATGAGAGCGCATGCTCGCGCCCGCCCGACCCGACGATCAGGATGCGCACGGTGGCACCCGCATCGCGCTCGGGCCCCGGTTCCGGTAATATGACGCCATGGATGACCTGCCGCTCACCGCCGCGATGGCCTGGGGGGACGAACCCGCCCCGATCCAGCGGCCGAACCTGCCCGAGTATACCGTCTCCGAATTGTCGCTGGCACTGCGGCGCACAATCGAGGGCGAATTCGCGCATGTCCGGGTGAGGGGCGAGATTTCCGGCTGGAAGCGGCACGGTTCCGGGCATTGCTATTTCGCGCTGAAGGATAGCGACGCCGTGCTCGACGCCGTGTGCTGGCGGATGACCGCGCAGCGCCTCGCGCTCAGGCCCGAGGACGGCATGGAGGTCGTGTGCAGCGGGCGCCTCTCGACCTATCCCGGCCGCTCGAAATACCAGATCGTCGTCGATTGGATCGAGCTGGCGGGTCGCGGCGCGCTATTGAAGATGCTGGAGGACAGGCGGCAGCGGCTCGCGGCGGAGGGCCTCTTCGCGGCTGAGCGCAAGAAGAAGCTGCCGTTTCTGCCGGGCGTCATCGGCATCGTCACGTCGCCGACCGGCGCCGTCATTCGCGACATCCTGCACCGCCTTAGCGACCGCTTTCCGCGCCGCGTGCTGTTGTGGCCGGTCGCGGTGCAGGGCGAGGGGGCGGCGGCGCAGATCGCCGCGGCGATCGCCGGCTTCAACCGCCTTGCGCCGAATGGGCCGGTGCCGCGGCCCGATCTCTTGATCGTTGCGCGCGGCGGCGGCAGCCTCGAAGACCTGATGGCGTTCAACGAGGAGGCCGTCGTGCGCGCCGCCGCCGCCTCGGCGATCCCGCTGATCTCGGCGGTCGGGCACGAGACCGACACGACCCTCATCGATCACGCCAGCGACCGCCGCGCGCCGACCCCCACCGCCGCCGCCGAGATTGCGGTGCCGGTGCGCCTCGATCTGGTCGCCGAACTGGGCGCCAAGTCGGCACGGCTTACCGGCGGGTTCGCGCGCCT
>JASIAN010000121.1 GCA_030042035.1 Alphaproteobacteria bacterium
CCGATCGTCGCCGCCGCGCCGGCCGCGAAGGCGGTCTTGTCGACCGCCTCGTCGGGGTCGGTAAACGGCGTCGCGCCCGGCCGCTGCAGCGTGCCGACGATGTATTCGTTGTGGTGGCGCAGCAGGCCATCGCGCGCTTCGGCCCGCGCCTGCTCGCGGGTCTCCGCGATGTGCCAGCTGAGCAGCACCCGCCAGTCGTTGCGGTCGACATTCGTACCGTGCTTTGCGGCGGCGCTCTCGGCAAAACCCCATTGCGTCGCCAGCGCATTCAGCCCTTCGTCCGACATCGACCCGATCGAGATGACGCCGATGCCGTGCTTGCCGGCCAGCGTCATGCCCGACGGGCTGATCTGCGAGGCGACTGCGAACGGCATCTCCTCCTGCAGCGGCAGAAGCTGCAATTGCGCGTCCTGCAATGTGTACCAGTCGGTCTTGTGGGTGACGCGCTCGCCGCGCATCAGGCGGCGGATGACGCCGATCGCCTCGTCCTGGCGGTCGCGCTGCACCATCGGATCGATGCCGAGCGTGTGCGCGTCCGATGCCAGCGCACCCGGCCCCGAGCCGAAAATCGCGCGGCCGCCCGACATCCAGTCGAGCTGGACCATGCGCTGCGCGACGTTGAACGGGTGATGGTAGGGCAGCGAGACGACGCCGGTTGCGAGCTTGATGCGTTGCGACCGCTCGGCCGCCGCGGCGAGGAACATCTCGGGCGAGCCGATCATCTCCCAACCGCTTGAGTGATGCTCGCCGCACCAGAATTCGTCATAGCCGAGCTTATCCAGCATTTCGACGAGATCGAGGTCGCGGCGGAACTGCAACAGCGGGTTCTCGCCGATCGGATGATGCGGCGCCAGAAACGCCCCAAACTGCAAACGCGACATGATCAGCTCTCCCTCGATGGCGGCCGGCGGCGCGACAGGCGGCCCCTCCTCGCAGAAATGTCTACTCTCTCCGCGCCGACGGTGCCACTGCGCATCCCGTGCGCTTAGTGCATTGCTGACGCCAATCGCGCCAACCATCGCCCCGCCGCTTTCGCCGGATCGAGCCGAATCGGCAAATAATCGAACGGTTGTCGCCGCCGCGGCCGGAGACGAGATGGGCTGCGCTACATCGCGGCGGCTTCGGCCGGCGTCTGCCCGGAGGCCGCGGCGGCGGCCAGGTAGCGCTGCAACACCGGCAGGATGCGCGGGTAAAGGGTCGGAGCCATGATGCCCCACCGCGCCCGCACCTCGTCGAGCGGCTGCGGCAGCAGGTTCTCCCAATCGGCCTCGAACAGCCATTTGGCGCGCCGGCCCTGGCGGTAGGCCTGCCACGCGGCGCTCCAGATCGGCTGGTCGCGCAGCCGCTTCTTGGCGCGGAACGCGCCCACCAGAGCGATGACGCCAAGCCCCTTCTGCCGGTTCTGCGCGAAGGTGAAGGCGACGACGCACACCTCGCCGAGCGGGTCGCGGCCATAACCGGCGGTCACGTGCAACAGGTCGTGCATCTCGCGGCCGCGTTCGCGGAACCACGTCAGCTCGTCAACGGGCGGCGGGACATCGCGAACCTTCGAGGCCTCGACCAGCCCCTCGGCCGACAGGTTCTCGCTGGTCATGAAGTCGTAGTAGGTACGGCCGAGCGACCCGGCCGGCATCGCGGCAAGGCGGGCGCGGTCGCTAAGCGCGGCCAATAGGCTCGGACGCCGCGCGAGCAGGTCGCGGCCGGCCGCGCTCGCGCGCAACCGCGCGAACTGCCGGTGTGTTGACTTGCCGCGCAGCGCTTCGACGAGCAGAAATACTTGCCGCGTGTCCTCGCGGTTGCGGATCAGCCGGCGCAACGCGCGAAACGCGACGATCGGATGCAGGCGGGTATCGAGCGGAAGTGCCCCTGGCATGATGACCCTCCATCAAACGGTAGCCGACGATATCATTATGTTGACAGAATTGTCAATAGGTATTTTGATGCGGCCTGCGATGCGGGAGCCAGGCCAGCGATGACCGAACCGGGCAGGCGGGTGCGCCGCACTCCGGAGGAAGCGCGGCGCCTCATTCTCGATACCGCCGAGGCGCTCATCGCGAGGACCGGGCCGGAGGGGTTGCGACTGCAGGACATCGCCGCTGCGGCCGGCATCTCGCACCCGCTGATCCTGCATCATTTCGGCAGCCGCGCCGGCCTGGTCCGCGCCCTGACGCAACGGGCCGCAGAAGAACTGAAGGATCGGCTGCTGGCGGCGATGACCCAGCCGGAATATTCCACCGGCGAGGGCATTGACCGGGTGTTCGAGGCGTTTCGCGGCGGCTTGGCGCAACGCCTGGCGTGGCTCGCGATGGAGCACCGGGATGCGCAGCGCGGCAAGCCTCCCGGGCCTGGGCCGCAGGCGGGCGTGGATGGCGACGCCGAAACGGCATCGATCCTGCGCCAGATCGCCGACGTATTGCACGCTCGCCGCCTCGCTGCCGCGCCGCCCGGCCAGGCACCATTGCGCGAGGATACCGTCTGGCTCGTTCATCTCGTCGCCGCGGTCGCGTTTGGCGACGCGATCTATGGCGAGCAATTGCGCCGGAGCGCGGGCATCGCCGATGAAGAAGAGGGCGCCCGCCGCTTCCGGCAATGGCTCGCGGCGCTGCTGCGCGACCACGGCGACGGCGGCCAACCGCCGGTCGGCTAGCCGGGCGGCCACGCCATGCGGATCGGGTCGCGCCCGTCCCAGTTCCGCGCCGCTTCACGTACCTGATCGAAAATACGCATGCGGGTCGGGGTCGCCTCCGCCATCTCGATGACCGTGCCGGGATGGCCTTCGTTGAGGAAATAGATGAACGGTCCGCGCGGCGTATCGCCCTCCTGGCCGATCTGCCAGCCGCTCTTGAGCGCGCGCTCGCGGATCTCGTGATAATTCTCGGGCCAGCTCGACCAGTGCTGCATGCCTTCGTGGCCGGCGGCGAGAAAATCGCGGTAGAGGCTTGGGACGTCGTTGCGCTGCTGGATCAATTCGAGCTGCACATCGCCCGAATTGGCGAGCGCTATCGACACCTTGATGTCGTAGACGCGGCCCTTGTAGCGGAATTCGTCGATCGGCAACTGCTCGGCATAGAACCATGGGCCGACGCCGCACACCTCGACCCAATGGCGCATCGCCTTGTCGATATCGCGCACGACGATGCCGACCTGCCGCATCGACCCGAACAGACGGCTCATGCTTTTCTCCTTACCTCAGAAAGGGGATCGTCTATCGCAGCTGATGGGAGGGGAGCGATCATGACAGCTCCGAGCCGCGCATGAAAAGCCGCGTCCGCGCGCGCAACCGCCGGCGCATCCTTTGTGTCTTTCCGCGCTATGCGCCGTCCTTCGGCACGTTTCAGCACGCATATCCGCTGATGGACGGCGTCTGCGCTTTCATGCCGCCGCAGGGCATTCTCGTCGTCGCCGCCTATCTGCCCGAAAAGTGGGAGGTGCGCCTTGTCGACGAAAACATCCGCCCGGCGACCGACGGCGAATTCGCCTGGGCTGATGCTGTGTTCGCTAGCGGCATGCATGTGCAGCAGCGCGAGATTGTCGATATCGCCCGGCGCGCCCGCGCCGCCGGCAAGACGAGCGTGCTCGGCGGCCCGAGCGTGTCGGCATCGCCCGAAGAGTATCCCGAATTCGACTACCTGCATGTGGGCGAACTCGGCGATGCAACCGACGATTTGATCCGCGCCCTCGACGACGATCCGCGGCCGCCCCCGGCTCAGCGTTGCTTTCGCACAATAGAGCGCGTGCCGCTCGCCGAGTTTCCGGTGCCGGCCTACGAATTGATCGAGGGCCGGCGCTATTTCCTCGGCAGCGTGCAGTTTTCCAGCGGCTGCCCCTACCGCTGCGAATTCTGCGACATCCCGGCGCTTTACGGCCGCCAGCCGCGCCTCAAGGCGCCGCGGCAGATCCTCGTCGAACTCGATGCGATGCTGGCGGCCGGTATTTCCGGCGCGGTCTATTTTGTTGACGACAATTTCATCGCCAACAAACGGGCGGCACGCGAGCTGTTGCCGCATCTGCTCGAATGGCAGAAGGCGCGCGGCTATCCGCTGCGTTTCTCGTGCGAGGCGACGCTCAACATCGCGCAGTGCCCCGACATCCTGGAATTGATGCGCGCGTGCTTTTTCGATGCGATCTTCTGCGGCATCGAAACGCCGGAGTTGGACGCGCTCGACGCGCTGCAAAAATCGCACAACCGGGTCATGCCATTGCTCGACGCAGTCAGGACGATCAACGGTTACGGCATCGAGGTCGTCTCGGGGATCATCCTTGGGCTCGATACCGATACCCCGCAGACGCCGCAAAACCTGGTCGATTTCATCGACCGCTCGCACATTCCGGTGCTGACGATCAACCTCTTGCAGGCGCTGCCGAAGACGCCGCTGTGGCAACGCCTCGCCGCTGCCGGTCGGCTCGCGCTCGACGGCGGGCACGAATCGAATGTCGTCTTTGCCCGGCCCTATGCCGAGGTGCTGGCGGGCTGGCGGATGGTGATCCGCCATGCCTTTGCCCCCGCAGCCATCTACGCGCGGTTCCAGTGGCACCTGCGGCATACCTATCCGCACCGCATCACACCGCCGGTGAGCCGCGCCCACCTCAACCGCCCTAGTCTGCGCCGCGCCGTAACGCTGCTTGGCAGGATCCTGTGGCGGATCGGCATTCGCGGCGACTATCGCGGCATCTTCTGGCGGTTCGCGTGGGCCGCGCTGCGCGCCGGTCGGTTCGGCGAGTTGCTCGCGGTCGCGCTTGTCGCGCATCACATGATCACGTTCGCGCGGGAGTGCGACGAAGGCCGGCAGCGCGCCTCCTTCTATGCCGACCGGCCGCGGCCGGGTGGCGCCGAGGACGCCATCGCCGCCTGACCGCCGCAAATTCTGCTATGATGTCGCGGAACACGCCTTGGAACCGGAGCCGGCATGGGCCGGCAGTCGAACCTGGAGGATGGAAATGCAGTTCGAGGTATTCAAAGCATCGCTCGCTGGCGCGGCGCCGCCGGCTGGCGTTGGCCTGCCGGCGCAGGCCCTGTGGTGGCAGGCCAAAGGCGATTGGCACCGGGCGCACCGCTGCTGCCAGGATTCGCCCGACGCGACGGGCGCCTGGGCGCACGCCTATCTGCACCGCGTTGAAGGCGATGCGATGAACGCCGACGGCTGGTACAGGCGCGCCGGCAAACCGCCCTCGGCCGCATCGCTCGAAGACGAATGGGAGGAGATCGCGCAGGCCGTGCTGGCCGTGTAGCCGGCCAAGGGGAGGCCGGCGCGGCTCCCCGCGCTGCGACACCCTCCCCTTTCGCAGAAAAACCGGGCACAATGGCGCCCGATGAGTGAGATCGCGATCCGCGCTGCCCGGCCCGGCGATGCCCGCGGCATCGCCCGCCTCGATGTCGAGACTTGGCGAGCGACATATGCCGGCATCCTCGCGACGCCGTTTCTCGTCGGTCTGTCGGCGCAGCGGCGCGAGGTCGGCTGGGCCAGCGTCATCGAGCGCGAGCCGCGCGATGTCCGGGTCGCGGTCGACGGCGACGGCGAGATCCTCGGCTTCGGCAGCTGCGGCCGCAGCCGCGACGCCCGGGAATTCGCCGGCGAGGTGTTCACGCTCTACATCGCGCCCGACTGGCAGAACCGGGGGATCGGGCGGCAATTGCTGTTAGCGCTGTTCGCAAGGCTGGTCGCCCAGGGCTGCGCGTCGGCGATCATCTGGGTATTGCGCGACAATCCGGCGCGCTTTTTCTATCAACGGCTCGGCGGCCGCGAAGTGCGGCACCGCGGGTTTGTCGTCGGCGGCAAACGGATCGAGGCGGCCGGCTATGCCTGGCGCGATTTGCCCCGCTTCCTCGAAACCGCCGCCCGCGCCGACGGCGCCCCGGAACCCTAATCGCGACGGCGGGCGGCGACGTGGCCAGGGAACGGCGGCTCGACGCGCGCGATGTCGAAGCGATCTTTCGCGCCTTCGCCGAAGTCATGCGCGAATTGCCGCCCGACACAGAGGCGGGCCTGCTCGACGGCTCCGGCGATCTGCGCCTTGCCCCCGACATTGGCCGCAAATTGCGTACCGCCCGCGGCGTACGCGATGTGCTGCGCCAAATCCGCCTCGCGCAGAGCGAACGCGACAGCGGCGAGGGGACGTGAGATGACGGCGCCGCGCGTCGATCCCGTCGCCACCGACGATACTGTGCCGGCCCACGCCGATGTCGTCGTGATTGGCGGCGGCATCATCGGCACCAGCGCCGCGTTGACGCTGGCCGAGCGCGGGGTCGCGGTGACGCTGTGCGAAAAGGGCCGCATCGCCGGCGAGCAGTCGAGCCGCAATTGGGGCTGGTGCCGCAAGATGGGGCGCGATCCGCGCGAATTGCCGCTGATCATTGAGAGCCTGCGGCTCTGGGAGGGCATCAACGCGCGGGTCGCGGGCGAAACCGGCTTCCGCACCTGCGGCATTATGTATCTCGCCAGCAGCGAGGCCGAATTGACCGAGCTCGCGGCGTGGCTCGACCACGCGCGCGAATATCAGCTCGATACCCGGCTCATCGACGGCGCCGAGGTGGCGCGCCTCTTGCCCGGGGCGGCCAAAGCCTGGGCCGGCGCGCTCTATACGCCGAGCGACGGCAGGGCCGAGCCGCAGAAAGCGGTGCCGGCGATCGTTGCGGCGGCGCGACGCCGGGGCGCGGTCGTCGTCGAGGGATGCGCCGCGCGCGGCATCGAGACGGCGGCCGGACGGGTCGCCGCGGTCGTCACCGAGAAGGGCCGCATCGTGTGCCAATCGGTCATTCTGGCGGGCGGCGCGTGGTCGCGGCTGTTCTGCGGCAATCTCGGCATCGATCTGCCGCAGCTCAAGGTCTTGGGTTCGGTCATGCGCACCGAACCGCTGGACGGCGGGCCCGAGATTTCCGCCTCCGGCGATCTGTTCGGCTATCGCAAGCGGATGGACGGCGGGTACACGGTTGCGACGCTCGGGGTGCGCACGGTCGATCTGGTGCCCGATAGTTTCCGGTTATTACCGCAATACCTGCCAAGCATCCGGCTGCATTGGAGGAAACTGCGCGTCCGCGCTGGTCGGCCGTTCATCGAGGAATGGCGGCCGCGCCGCTGGGCGCTCGACGCGCCCTCGCCGTTTGAACAAGTGAGGGTACTCGACCCGGCGGCCGACCCGCATGTGCTGGAACGCGCCCGCGCATCGATGGCCGCGGCCTTTCCGGCTTTCCGCGACATTCGGGTGGCCGACAGCTGGGGCGGTATGATCGATGTCATGCCGGATGCGATCCCGGTCATCTCGGCGGTCGAGCGGCTGCCCGGCTTTTTCATCGCGACCGGATTTTCCGGCCACGGCTTTGGGATCGGGCCCGCCGCCGGCCGCCTTGCCGCCGATCTCGCGACGGGCGCGGCGCCGCTGGTCGAGCCGGCGCCGTTCCGCCTGTCGCGGTTTACTGACGGCTCGCGCCCGCGGCCGCATCCGCTCGCCAGCTGACGCCGCACCTCAGCGGCCGGCGAGGTTCGGCGTCACTTCCAGCGGCAGGCCAGGATGGCCGGTCAGCCGCAGGCCCTCGGCCTGCAATTCGCGCGCCGTCTGCTTTATAGCCGGCAGCACCGCGGCGATCTTCTCGTCGTCGAGATCGGCGGCGATGCCGGGATAGCCGGCGCGCTCGATCATCGCCCGCAGCTTGCGGTTGTCGAACTGCTCGAACACCCAGCCGAGCGGGTCCTCGACGAGCGTTGTATCCCAATAGATGCGGTGGTTCTTGTTGCGCGGCCCATAATGGTAGTGCGGGCCGTTCCAGAAGCAGTCGAAGGCGAGGAGCTCGGTCTCTTCGACATAGGAATTTTCCGTCGCGCCGCCGATATCGGCCAGGACATGCACTGCGAGGCCGCCGTCGCCGACCGGCAACCGCCGCATTTCGAGCCCGAACCGGATATTGCCGGCCTCGAAGATATGCGTGCCGCGGTTGTGTTTCACCGTGTTGCGCTTGGCAGCATAGAGCCCGCGGGCGCAGGCCTCAACCTCGGGCAGAATGTCCCGCAGCGCTGCCATATCGACCGCCGCGGCGATGCCCGGATAGCCGGCGCGCTGCAGCATCTTCGGCAGTTTCTTCGCCAGCGTCCGGATCGTCCAGCCGATCGGATTGCCGTCGGCGATCGGGTCCATGCGGTAGAACGATGTCAGCGCCGCACCGCCCAGCATCTCGGGCCCCGAGACCTCAAGATCGGGATTTTCCGGCCCATAGGTGTAGCTCTTTTCGATATCGAGGCAGTTGAACCGCAACAGCGTCGTCTCCTTGCCGCCGACATCGGCCACCACCGCGATCGAGACGCCCTGGTCGGCGTGATCGTGAATGTTGCCGTCCCACAATTCGTGGCGGACGACGATCGCCAGTGGGCCTGCCGTAAACCTGCTCCCGCGCGCTGCTTCAGTCATGTTCGGACACTCCCGTCTTCAGCCGTTGCGATCGTCGTACCACTTCGCGGCCGCACGAAAAAGCGCTCATCGTTGGGCATTCGCCCGTGATCTTGATCAGCTCCGGCAGCGAAGCGGCGGGTCGTGCGCGTCGTTCAAGGCGCGCGAACCGCCGCCGGCCCGCGGCCGCGGTGCGATCATTCGCGTTGGTCCGCAATAATTGAGATAAATTTCATATTGCAACTTTACGTAGTCTATCGCATCCTATGGAAGATAGACACAACCGTTTATCCTCGCAGAGGTACATGCCCGATGAGCCCCCTGGCATCCCGGACGCTGCGGTGCCGCCGACCCGTCCGTCCGCCAATCGGGTTTGTTGCCGGTGCGATCGGATGGCCGGCGGCCCGCGCAAATCATGGCACATGAGCTGAAATGCGGCCGGCGCCAGCGGCCAGCGACGCGACATTGCAGCACGATGCCCGGCGATTGACCGGAATCGGGGAACGACCGGAATGGATGATACCGAACCCCTGCTCCCGCCACCCGAGACCACGCGCGAGCGCCGCACCTGCCGCGCCGCAACTGCGGCGCCGGGCGAGCCGCTGACGCGCGTTGACTGCCTCAACCTGCTGCTGCTCGCATTCCGCGATCTGGCGGACCGGGACGACATTCATCAGGCGGACCAACGCCTGAAATCGGTGCGGCGATGGATCCGTGGCGAGACGAAACGCGCCGCGGCCGATCCGGTTTTCGCCGAACCGCCGCAAGCCGGGCAGCGTCGCGCAGTGGAGGCGGGGCAGCGCAGGCCGTCGGCCCCGAATTATGGCGGCTCCGACCAATGGCCGATCCCCTGATGCACAACCCGAGCCCGACCGCGACGCAGACGGCGCCGCGGCGTGCAAGCTTTGAGACAATGCCGCAGGATCGGCGGCCCCAGCCGGCGGCGCTGCTCCTGCTGTACCCGGACAAGGCTGGCGGCGCCGACCACGATGAGGCAGGCGCAGATTCGCGGCCGGCGCGCGACGATCTGCACCGCCGCCCTGTCGCGACCGCCGAGCGGCCGCCCAGCTCGGAGCGGCACGCCCTATCGCGCGAGATCGTGCTGTTGCGCGAATTGCTGTCGGATCGGGATAAGCGCATCGCCGGCAAGGATCGCGTCATCGCCGACCTGCGACGCCGGCTCGCCGCAGCCGATGCGGAACGGCACGCAATGCAGCGCCGGTTAACCGGGCTGTTGACCGACAGGCGCGGCGGCGGCCTGCGCGGCGTGATGAAGGCCCTCGGCCAGGTGCTTGATGCCATTCTGGCGGCGCCGACCGAGCCGCCGTCGCCCGCGCTGCGAGCGACGGAGCGTCCCGCGGATGCGCACCCGGCCGACCGCGCCCGCGCCGAGCAGGCACTGCTCGAACAAATCGCGCGGCATCACCGGCAGTGGGCGCGGCGCGGCGAAGGGGTGGTCTGAGCCCACGAGTGCCCCCATCATCGATAGTATTTTATGCGTATAACGGTAAAAATAGATGGGATAATCTCTCTATGGTTGTTATCGGCCGTTTTGCCATGCTAGCGTCACCCGTCGCAGCTAGCCGGGAATCCGCCATGGCGGCTCTGTCGGCCGACGCTGCCGCTGCAATTTGCGCGTGCCGCCATGTCTGATGCCTCCGGGCCGGTCGCTCCCTCTATCCGCCCGTATCATTTCTATGACCAACACCGGCCCACGCGGGCGTGGATGCCGACGCTGCACACGATCAACGAACGGTTCGCCGATCGCAGCCGCACGGCGCTCCTGCAACATCTGCAGCAGCCGGTAAAAGTCGCGCCGGAATTCACCATCGAGGTGATCAAGCACAGCGAATTGATCGATCGGCTCGCGATGCCGAGCCTGTTGACGCTGGCAAGGCTGAAACCGCTGTACGGCACGGTGCTGATCGCGGTCGATGCCGATCTGGTCGGCCTGATGGTCGAAAGCCGGTTCGGCGGCAACGGGCGGCTGCCGCTCGCGGCGATCCCCAACCGTGAGTTTGCACCGCTCGAGTACCGCGCCATTCGCCTCGTCGTCGAGCGGCTGCTCGATCAACTGGCGGCGGCCTGGGAGCCCGTCGCGGCCTTCGTGCCGGAGATCGTACGGCACGAAGTAAAGCCGGCCTTTGCCGCGATCGCCAGCCCGAGCGACCTCGTGTTCGTCAGCAGTTTCGCGGTCACGGTCGCCAACGGCGGCGGCAAGCTCAGAATCGCCATTCCCTACCTGCTGCTCGAACCGCTGCACGAACGCCTGGCCACGAGCCGCGGAATCAAGCGCGATCCGCGCGATCCGCGCTGGTCGGAGGAGATCAGGAGCGGCATCGGAGGCGCGACAACTGAGGTCAACGTCGAGTTTGCGACGATCGAGATAACCGTCGGCGACTTTCTCAATCTGCGACCGGGCAGCGTGTTTGAGATCGCCCGCCCCGACAGCGTAACGGTGCAATCGCACGGTCTTCCGCTGTTCCGCGGGCGCTGGGGCCGGCACGGGCGAAAGATTGCCGTGCGGGTCGAGGAGCGATTGACGACGGATGACCGGGTGCCGATCGCCTCGGAACCACCCTCGAAAGGAGCGAATTCGGATGATGCCGGATGATTTGTTTTCGCGGGGCGGACCAAGCGAGGCCAGCGAGACGGCCAGCGCGGATGTCAGCGCGCTGTTCCCCAGCGTCGACACATCGGCCGGCGATGCCGAGCCGCACGACGCGGCGCCGCCGGTGCCCGCCACCGACGGCACGGCAGAACCGTCGCGCCTCGATTTCGTGCTGCATATCCCGGTCCGCCTGTCGGTCGAACTTGGTCGGGCGGAAATCCCGATCCGCGACGTGCTCAACATCGATCGCGGGGCGGTGATCGAACTCGATCGCAGTGTCGGTGAGCCGCTCGATGTGCGCGTCAACGGCGTCTTGATCGGCCACGGCGAAATCGTCGTCGTCGACGGCGAACGCCTCGGGCTGCGCTTTGTCGATGTCGTCAGCGCCGCCGAGCGCGCGACCCGGCTGACGTGATCCGCAACGATGGTGACCGGTGGCACGCAACGAACGGCGGCCGATCGGCGGCGTGCGGCCAGCGCGCGGCGCTCCAGGCGCGGGCTCATATTGCCGGGAGCAATTGCGCTCGTCCTCGCGGCCGGGGGCGGCGTTTACTATGCCGGCTTCTCATCGCTCGCTGGCCGCATCGTCGGCGCCGCCCGGCATCAGGCCGCGGCGGAACCGCCGCTGCCGTTCTACCTGAGCGTCAAGCCGTTCTCGGTCACGCTGCAGGACGGCGAAGGCGATCTGCATCTGGTGCAGGTCGGGGCGACGCTGATGCTGGCGAACCCCTCAGCCAGCAATATCATCACGAGAATGCTGCCGGAGATCGCCGATACGCTGCGCCTGACCATACTGGCGGGCAAGCCGAGCGACATCGAGACCGCCGCCGGCATCGACAAGCTGCGCGCGCAGATGACACGCGCGCTTAACCGCATGCTGCGGCAGCGTCTCGGCGCGCGCCGGATTGCGGTGATCGACGGCGAAAGCCGACGTGACATCGTTCAAAACGTCTTTTTCCCGCAACTGTTCGTCGAATGAGCAGGCGGGTCGAAGGGTCCGCAACCAGAGGGCCGCCTCTGTGCTGCGAAAGCCGTTCGGCCAGAAGGCCCTCTTCGACGCGATAGGCCGGTTGCTCGCCGGCGCTTGAGCCACTGCCCGCGCCGCTGCCGTCACCGGCTCTCGGTGCACAGCAGCGCGTCGACCGTTGTCAGCAGTTGATCGACGGCGAACGGTTTGCGCAGCGCCGCCGTGGCACCCAGTTCGGTGGCGAAGCGCAGATAGACCGGGTCGCTGCCGGAGATCGCCAGGATCGGGACATGCATGTCATCCCGGCGCACGCTGCGGATCGTTTCGATTCCTTCCACATCGGGCATGACGATGTCAGTGATGACCAGCGCCGGGCCAATGTCGCGAAACAGTTGCAGGCCGGCGCCGCCGTCGGGCGCGTCATACACCGTGTGGCCGGCATTGCTCAGGGCGCGCGTCAGCAACCGCCGCATCGACAACTCGTCGTCAATGATCAGAATGATCGCCATCGCATCGCCGAAGCGGCTGCCACAGCGCCGTCAGCCATCAAGGGCAGCGCGCAGCGCGGCAGCCAAATCCTCTTTTCGATAGGGCTTGCTGAGCAATCCCACGTCGCTGACCGCGCTTTCGCGATCCAGCCGCGACTGCGGGAACCCCGACGTCAGCACGACGTTGAGCGCAGGCCACCGCTCCCGCGCCAGCCGCGCAAGTTCGACCCCGTCGAGGCCGCCGGGCATAACGATGTCGGTGAACAACAGATCGATGCGTTCGGATTGCAAAATGCTGAGCGCCGCCGACGGCCCGTCACATTCGACGACGCGATAGCCCAGGTCGCGCAACTGGCGCGCCACGACGCGTCGCACGCCGAGATTGTCTTCGACGACCAGCACGGTCTGGCCCGCGCCGCGCGGCAGCGGCTGCGCCGCGCCGGTATCGCGCGCCGCCGCCGCATCGACCGACCGCGGCAGGTAAAGCCGAAATGTCGTGCCGACCCCCGGCTCGCTGTAGACGTTTACGTGCCCCGCCGATTGGCGCAGAAAGCCGAACACCATGCTCAGCCCGAGCCCGGTTCCCTTGCCGACATCCTTGGTGGTGAAGAACGGCTCGAAAATCTGGCGTTGAACCTCGGGGCTCATGCCGCAGCCGGTGTCGCTGACCTCGATCATCGCGAAGTCACCGACTGTCGCGTCCGGATGCGTCGCGACATAATCGGCATCGAGCTGCCGGTTGGCGGTCGCAATGATCAGCCGGCCGCCCTTCGGCATCGCGTCGCGCGCATTGGTCGCGAGATTGGCGAGGCTGGCTTCGAGCTGCGCTGGATCGACAACGACCGGCCACACGTCATTGCCAAGATCGAGCGTGACTTCGATGTCCTCGCCGAGCAGACGCCGCAGCAGGCGCGCCGCATCGCCAATCAACTCGTTCACATCCACCCGCGCCGGCCGCAACGGCTGGCGCCGCGCGAACGCCAGCAGCCGTCGCGTCAGATCGGCGCCGCGCCAGGCCGCATCGAGGGCTTCGCCGACGATTTCGCGCAGTTCCGCATCGTCGCCGATGCGCTCGCGCGCGATATCGAGATTGCCGACAATGATACCGAGCAGGTTATTGAAATCGTGCGCCATGCCGCCAGTGAGATTGCCGATCGCTTCCATCTTCTGCGATTGGCGCAGCTGCTCCTCCGTGCGGCGGCGCTCGGTGACGTCCTGCACCGTTGCGACAAGCATGAAAGGCTTGCCGGCCGGATCGGAGACGAGTTCGTTTTCGCGATAGAGGTGTCGCGTCACGCCATCCGGCCGCACGATGCGAAACTCGCAAGTCGCCGGGCAGTCGCCGCCTATGACTCTTTCCCTGACGCCGAGGATGAACGGGCGATCCTCGGGGTGCACCATGTTGATGACATTGGCGGTTGACGGCACGAAGTTGTCGCGCGTCACGCCGAAGATGCGATAGGTCTCGTCCGACCAGACCGCTTCGTCGGTCTGCAGGTTGCGCACGTCGCTGCCCAATTGCGCGAGGCGCTGCGCATGACGCAGCTGATCCTCGACGGCGCGGCGCTCGGTTACATCGCGCACCATCGCGAGCATGACCTCCTCGCCGCCGATCGATGCAGTGCCGATCGCCACGTCGGCCCAGAACAGCCGGCCGTCCTTGGCTTTGCAGCGCCAGTCGAAACGCTGGGTTTGACCGGTTGCAATCGCCTTGCGGTGCCATTTCATCGCATCGCTCTGGGTATAGGACGGCTCGCCCGACGATATTGTGCCGACATCGGCGCCGATCAGCTCGTCGGGCGCGTAGCCGAGCATCGCGCTGCCGCCGGCATTGACACCGGTGAAGCTGCCACTCAGCGACACGATGAAAATGCCTTCGCTGACCGCATCGAAGATCGACCGGAAGCGCTCTTCGCTTGTCCGCAGCGCCTCCTGCACGGCCTTTAATGACGTGATGTCGATGCGCAACCCCGCCGTCCCGCCGTTTGACAGGCGGCGGTCACGGACGAGCGCCCAGCGGCCATTTGCCAAGTGCTGCTCTGTCGCCGCCTGGGGATCGAGATGGTAGCGCAGTTGCGCGGCCATCCAGGTTTCCGCGTCGCCCCCCGGCGCGACCGCATACCCATCGCCGAGGCCGGCCCGCACCAGATCTTCGAAGCGGACGCCGGGTTTGATTTTGTCGGGATCGCATGGAAAGAGCCGACGATAGTCGTCATTGGCCATGACGAGCCGGTCGGTCGCGTCGTAGATCGCCAGGCCCTCCGGAATGCTTTCGATACCGTCGCGCAGCAGCATCTCCGTCTGCTGGCTGCGCCGGCGCTCTGCTTCGGCCTCAAACAGCGCCTCGGCGACTTCGTCGACCTCGAGCAGGCCCGTCGGCTCCGGCTTCATCCAGGCATTACGGTCCGGCGCCGCGGCGAGCCGGCGCAGCGTTCGGATCGGTCCGACAATGCGCCGCGCCGCAACGATCGCCAGCATCAGACTGATCGCCAGGATCGCGGAGCCCACTGCCAGCGTCGCCAGCGCCGCTGACCGCGCCCGAGCGGTCAACTGCGCGCGCGGGACGCCAAGCGCAACCGCCCAGCCGAACCGCCTGTCGCGGGCGAAGGCCCAGCCGAGCTGAACGCCGCCGGGTGAGATCGATTTGACGATGCCTTCTTGCTGCGTTCGCAGTGGGCCGAGCAGGCCGCGCGGTGCATCGCGCCCGACCGCCCCGCCCACCCCCGGCGCGCGGGCGACGACCGTCCCCCGGCGGTCTGTCACGACCGCGACCCAGCCGGCAGGCAGCTGCTGGCCGCGGAAGACGCTCGCCAACACGCCGAGCCGAGGATGCAGGGCGAGAACGTAACGCACCTGGCCGTCGGCGCCCTTTACCGGGACGTCGATGGAGATGGCCGGTCCGCCGCCGGCCGTCTCCTCGTAGTCCGAGACGGCGGGCCGGCCGGTGGCGAACACCTGACGCAGCGACGCAAGATCGGAGCGCCGCAGCATCGGCGCCCCCGCGGGCAGCGCCGTATTGACGATCTCGTGGCCGTCCCGGTCTACCAGCTCGATGACGGCGCCGCGGAATCGCCGTTGCACGATTTCGTCGGGCTGGGCTCGGAACCTGTCAAAATTTCCGTTCCGCAGCGTCTTGGCGGTTGCCCCGGTCTCCAGGGCGACGACCCGCGCTTCGAGAGCCGCATCCACCGCCTCGGCCATGCTGCGCGCCAGTGCCAGCATGCGTTGCCGGTCGATTGCCATGTCGGCGCGATACTCGAAATATTCGCTGCCGAGGGTGAACGCCAGCAGCGGCACGACGCCGGCGACGACGAGCAGGATCAGCCGCCAGCGCAACGGTAGGCCGCGCCCGCGTGGCAGCGACCGGGCGAATGGAGCCACAGCCTCGGCTGCGCCGCTTTTGAGGGTTTCGGTCATCTCCGGAATTCCCTTGCGCGAAACAGCATCGCCGCGCAGCTTGCCCGGCCTCAGCCGGCAGCCGAGGCGTCCCGCGGGGTGGCCGCTGCGGGCAGTTCTTTGTGCTCTTTGAGGAAGGCCGCGAGCCGGTCGGCCGGCAGCGGCCGGCTCAAATAGTAGCCCTGCGCGCTGTCACACCCCATCGCGCGCAACGCTGCAAGCGCCTCGGCGTTTTCGACGCCTTCCGCAACGCTGCGCAATCCCAGCTTGTGCGCAAGATCGATCAACGTTTCGACAATGAAACGGCATTCCTTGTCTGTCGTCATCCGCATGACGAACGAGCAATCAACTTTCAATTCCGAAAATGGCATGCGCCTCAGCTGCACCAGGGATGAATAACCCGTGCCGAAATCATCGATCGCCAACTCGAAACCCTTGAGCCGCAGGCGGGTCAATACATCCAGCAACTGGACGGCGTTGCGCATCGCGCTGGTTTCGGTGAGTTCGAGAATGACGCTGGCCGGCGCGACGCCGCATTCGGCGCAGTGGCGGGCGAGGCGATCGGGCAGTTCGATATCCTGAGCGTTCTTGGCCGAAATATTGATCGCCACATCGAGGTTGAAGCGTTGGCTGTGCCAGCTCGCCGCCTGGCGGATCGCGGTTGCGGCGATCCAATCAGTGAGCGGGTCGATCAGGCAGGTTTCCTCGGCGAGGGGGATGAACCGGTCGGGCCGCACGAGGCCGAGCGTCGGATGCTGCCAGCGCACGAGCGCCTCGACGCCGGTGACCCGCCCGGTCTGGCAGTCGAGCTTCAGCTGGTACTCGAGAAACAGCTGACCGAGCGGGATGGCGGCGCGCAAATCATGCAGCAATCGGCCGTTGTCGGCTGGGCGAAATTTTTCGAGCAATTCGCGCACATGCTGCAGATCTACCGGTTTGGCCAACGTGCCGGCCATCTTGAGGCCGCGTTCGCGGCCGAGTTCGAGCGCCGCCTCAAGCGTGCGCCCATCGACGCCGCTGGCGAGGATCAGCTGCGCGCCGCACTGGTCGGTGGCCAGCCGACGCAGCAGCTCGATCCCGTCGATGCCCGGGATCTGCAGGTCGAGGACGATGACCGCCGGACGCCAAGTCTGCACGATCCTCCTGACGTCGCGAGGGTCGTCGGTCGCGACCACCTCGTAGCCGCACGGTTCGGCGGCGCGCTTCATCAGGCGGCCGAACGCCTGGTCGTCGTCAACAACCAGGAGTCGGCTTGCCATAAGTTCGCGATCAGCCATAGCGCCTCTCTCCATTTGGCGGCCCGGCGATCCACTTGTTGCCAGCGTCGCGGGTGCAACGACCACAGCGAGCGGAGACGCCGCGACAGCCGCCGATCGGGCAGCAGGCCGGCCCCGACCGGCCGCTCGGCTGCCATCGCCGCCGCCGACAACCGGATGCCAGCCGCTCGGACATTGATCGCCGGGATCATTTGGCGCATTATACAAGCAATACGAGTTTAGATCGCTACACCCTCTACTATGGGGCGTCCTGTGGTTCTCGGTCAATGCCTCGGTGCTCGCGATGAGAAACGGCGCGAGCCGACAGCCCCGATGACGGTCGCGGCGGTGGCCTCTAACGAGGCTGATCGGAGCCGGCGAAAGCCCAAAGACATGCTCCTGATCGGAGCCTTGTGGCTGCTCGTCTCCGTCGCCGCATGCGCCGCGCAAATTCCGGCGATGCTGGCGGGTTTCCTGCTGGACCATGCGGACAGTGCCGGCGACGATGTCCTCTTCCTCGTCATGACATCGGCGCTGGCGCTGCTCGCCTACGTCGATCGACAGCGCGCGGATCTTGTCAGGCAAGTTGCGGCGCGTCGGGTCGTCGAATTGCGGCTGCGCCGCTACGATCCGCTGACCGGATTGCCCAATCGCAAGTTCTTTTGCGAGAGACTCAACGAAATCCTACGGCAGGCATCAACCTACGACGAGCCGGTCGCGCTGCTGCTGCTGCACCTCGATGGCATTGACGCGATCAGCGACGTGCATGGCCAGAGGGTCGGTGACGCGGTATTGATCGCATTTGTCGCGCGGGCGACCTCGGTCCTGCGCCGGGGCATGTTCATGGGGAGGATCGAGCGCCATGCATTCGCCGTCGTCGTGCCGGACGCCGCGCACGACATTCCGTCGACCTTCGCCTATCGGATTCTCGGCGCGCTGGCCGAGCCGATGCAGGCCGGCGGATTGGCGATCGTGCCGACTGTCAGCATCGGCCTTGCGCAGGGCACTGACATCCCGGGAGAGCAGCTGATCCGGCGCGCCGACTGGGCCTTGCGCCGCGCCAAAGCCGAGGGCGGCGCGCAGGTGCATTCCTTCGAGCCCGAGATGGACCAGCAACTCAGGCGCCGCGCGCTGATCGAACGCGAACTGCGCGACGCCGGTGCCGGCGCCGTCACGCTTGCCTATCAGCAGGTCGTGCAGCTCGACACCGGCAACATCTGCGGGTTCGAAGCGCTGGCGCGCTGGCGCAGTCCTTCGCTCGGCCCGGTTCCCGCGGACGAGTTCATCGCGGTCGCGGAAGAATGCGGGTTGATCGGCGAGTTGAGCGATCAACTGCTGCGGCGGGCCTGCATCGAGGCGGCGCGATGGCCGGCCGTCGTAAGCCTGACGTTCAATCTATCGGCGACGCAACTGCGCGACCCCGGCTTGACGGATCGGCTGCTGTCCATTCTCGGCGATGCCGGCGTCGATCCGCGGCGGTTGGAGCTCGACATCAAGGAAAGCGCGTTGCTCGGCGACGGGGACATAGCAGCTTCGGCGATTGCCCAGTTGCGCGCCGCCGGGATGCGGGTCGCGCTTGACGATTTCGGCATGGGCTATGCCACGCTGTCGCAGCTGCTGACGATTCGGATCGACAAGCTAAAGATCGACCGCCTCTTTGTCGCCGGGATCGGCAAAGACCCCCATAGCGACGCCATTGTGCGGGTAACGATCGGCCTCGCCCGAGACCTCGGATTGACGGCAGTCGCCGAAGGCGTCGAAACGGCCGCGCAATTGGCACTTCTGCGCAGCGAGGGATGCCATCAGGCGCAGGGCCATTTCTTCGGATTGGCGGTGGCCGCGAGCGAAATAGCAGGGCTGCTCGGTCTTCTCCACACGACCGAGCTGCGCTAGCGCCCAGCCACCGAGGCCTCCCTAGGCGGAGCAGGCTGCGGCATGCGGCGCTGGCGCCATGAATGCCTCGATTAGTTCGAGAAACTGCGAGATCGCGATCGGCTTGGCCATATAGGCGTCACAGCCGCTCGCCATGATCGTTTCCTCGTCGCCGCGCGTCGCAAACGCCGTCGTCGCGATAATCGGGATATCGTGTGTCGCAGCGTCGGCCTTGAGGCTCTGCGTCACCTCGAGCCCCGACAGGCCCGGCAACTGGATGTCCATGATGATCAGGTCGGGATGCTGCTGCTGCGCCAGTTCGAGGCCGCGCTGGCCGCTGTTCGCTTCCAGCACCTCATAGCCTTCGGCCGCGATCATCGCGCTGAACAGCCTCATGTTGAGCGGGTTGTCCTCGACGACGAGGACCCGCTTACGCGGGTTCGGCGGGTGATGCGGAGCAGCCATCGGCCATACTCCCGTAGGTTTCGCCGCCCGACGCTAGCGCGAGAAGGTTAGTTAACCCTTAAAAACCATGCTTTGCCGCCGCTCACCGGTCAGGCTTCGTAAGTGACCATCGCGGCCAGCGGCACCCCGAGGCGCTGGCGCCCGCCGAGAAAGGCCAGCTCGATGATGCAGGCGGCGCCTTCGACCGACCCGCCCTGGCGGCGCACCAGCTCGATCGCCGCCTGCAGCGTACCGCCGGTCGCGATCAGATCGTCGAGCACGACGACCCGTTGACCGGGCGCAATCGCATCTTTCTGGATTTCGATCGTGTCGTTGCCGTATTCGAGATCATAAGTATGGCGCGCGGTGCGGCCCGGCAATTTCCCCTTCTTGCGCAGCATCGCAAAGCCGCTGCCGAGAGCGTAGGCAAGTGGCGCGGCAACGAGAAAGCCGCGCGACTCGATGCCGACGAGGATGTCCGGACGCATCGGCCGCACCGCCTCGGCAAGCTCTTCGACCATTGCGCGCCATGCCTGCGGATGCGCCAGGAGCGTCGAGATGTCGTAAAACAGGATGCCGGGCTGCGGAAAATCGGGAATCGCGCGGATATGCCGTTTGAAATCCATTCTCTCTGCCTCGCTTGCAGCGGCGCCCCTGTCCCGGTGTCGCCGGCGGCGCGCGAAAGGCCGGCAGCCGGGTTGCTGCCGGTTGCGGGATAGCCGGTTTTCGCGTAGTTGGGAAGGCCGGAGCAAACGATACCGGACGATCCTGGCGGCGCGAGCATGGCGCCTTTGGCAAGCATCTTCGCCGTTGAGGAACGGGGCGCCATCGTGCTGCGCGCCGAAGGCAGCTGGCTCGTCGCGGCAGCCGAGCAGATCGATAGCCGGTTGCGCGCATTGCGCTTGCCCGAGGGGAAGCAGGTGCGGTTCGATCTCGCCGGCGTCGACCGCCTCGATACCGCCGGGGCTTGGCTCGTGCTGCGCACCGAACAGGCGCTTACTGCGCGCGGCAATGAGGTCGCGGTGACCGGGGTGCGCGCCAGCTTCGCACCGTTGATCGCGCAGCTTCGGGCGCACGGCGCAGTATCGCCGCGGCCGCATCCGATCCCGCCGCATCACACCTTCATCGGCTTCCTCGCGCGGCTCGGCGAGGTGACGGCGTTGGTGCTGCACCGCGGCTATACGATGCTCGGCTTTGGCGGCCTCGTCTTTGCGACGATCGCCCGGCTGCCGCTGCGCCCGGGACGCCTGCGGCTGACCGCCGCCGTCGTTCAGATGGAACAAACCGGCCTCGATGCGATGCCGATCGTCGGCTTGTTGTCGTTCCTGATCGGCGTCGTCATGGCCTATCAGGGAGCCGACCAACTGCGCCGCTTCGGGGCGGAGATCTACACGGTCAATCTGCTCGGCATCGCGGTCCTGCGCGAATTGGGCGTGCTGCTCGCCGCGATCATCATCGCCGGCCGCTCCGGCAGCGCCTTTACCGCCCAGATCGGAACGATGCAGATCAACCAGGAGATCGATGCCCTGCACACGCTGGGGCTCGACCCGATCGAGGTCCTCGTGCTGCCGCGGCTGTTCGGCCTCGTCGTGACGCTGCCGCTGCTCGTTTTCTATGCCGACGCGATGGGGCTCCTCGGCGGCTGTCTGATGACGTGGGGCATCCTCGGTATCAACGTGCCCACCTTTCTCGACCAGCTGCGCGGCGCAATCACCCAAGGGACGCTGTGGATCGGCGTCATCAAGGCGCCGTTCTTCGCCGCGATCATTGCGATGGTCGGCTGCCACGAAGGGTTCAACGTCACCGGCAGCGCCGACAGTGTCGGGCGGCTGACGACCCAGTCTGTCGTCGAATCGATCTTTCTCGTCATCGTCGCCGACGCGGCGTTCTCGATCCTCTTTTCGCTGCTGCATGTGTGATGGACGACGTGCGCGAGGATATCGTCATCCGGGTGCGCGGGCTGGTGACCCGGTTCGGCCATCAGACCGTGCATGACGGGCTCGATCTCGATGTGAGGCGCGGCGAGGTGATGGGCGTCGTCGGCGGTTCGGGCACCGGCAAGTCGGTGCTGCTGCGCGCGATCGTCGGCCTGAAGCGCCCGGACGCCGGCGAGATCGACGTGTTGGGCCGCAACCTCTGGCGGCAGAGCGAAGCGGAAGCGCGCGAACTGGAGCGGCGGTGGGGCGTCTTGTTTCAGGACGGCGCGCTGTTCAGCTCGCTGACCGTCATGCAGAACATCGAGGTGCCGCTGCGCGAGCACTGCCCAATGCCGGCACCGCTGATGGACGAGATCGCGGCGTGCAAGATCGCGCTGGTCGGGTTGCCGGAAGAAAGCGGCGACAAATTTCCGGCGCAGCTGTCGGGCGGCATGCGCAAGCGCGCCGGCCTCGCGCGGGCGCTCGCGCTCGACCCCGAGATTCTGTTCCTCGACGAGCCGACCGCCGGGCTCGACCCGATCGCCGCGACCGATTTCGACCGCCTGATCGGCGATTTGAAGGGGAGCCTCGGCCTCACCGTGTTTCTCGTCACGCACGATCTCGACACGCTCTATGCAATCTGCGACCGCATCGCCGTGCTGGTCGGCGGGCGGATCAGGGTCGGCACGCTGGCGCAGCATCTCCAGGACCCCGACCCGTGGTTTCAGGCCTATTTTCACGGTCCGCGGGCGCGGGCGGCGCTGCCCCCGGGCATCCCGCTGACGCCATCATCGCCGCCGCTGGCGGACCGCCCGGGCTGAGCGCAATCAGGAACGCAGGGAATGGAAACACGAGCTCATTATGCGGCGGTCGGCGCCTTCGTGTTGGCGATGGTCTTCCTCGCCTTCGCCGCCGTGCTGTGGCTGGCGCACGGCGCACTGAACAAGGCGTACGCCCGCTATGACATCTATTTCTTCGGGCCGGTGACGGGGCTGCGCCAGGGCGCCGAAGTGGATTACAGCGGCGTGCCGGTCGGCAAGGTGGCCGACGTGCGGATTGATCCGCGCAATGTCGCGCTGATCCGGGTACGCGTCGAGATTGATGAAGAGGTGCCGATCAAGATCGATGCCCGCGCCAGCGTCGAGACCAACATCTTGAGCGGCGTTTCCTACATCCTGATCGAAGGCGGCACGCAGAGCGCGCCGCTGCTCACGGCCAAGCCCGGGGAGGAATACCCGGTCATCCACGCCCATCGCTCCCGCCTCGCCAGCGTTACGGCGCGGGCGCCAGAACTCCTGGAAAAGCTCAACGAGACGGCGGAGCGCCTCAATCGTCTGCTCGGCACGAAGAACCAGAAGGCGCTGGCCGCGACGCTTGCCAACCTGGAGAGCTTCAGTCACGGGCTCGCCGAGCGCAACCGGGACATCGCCGACATCACGCATAACGCCGACGATGCGACCCGCAATCTCGGTAAGCTCGTCGACAATATCAACACCAGTTTCAGCGGCCCCAACGGGCTGGCGCAAAAGGCGGGCGCGGCGCTCGCGGGTTTCGACCGGCTGGCGAGGAACCTCAATCAGACGAACGGACAGTTGCAGGCGACGATCGCAGAGGTGCAGCCCGGCCTCGTCGATTTCAGCCAACATACGCTCGGCGACATCCACGGTCTTGTCGCGGACGCGCGGCAGCTGGTCTCGGGGTTGAACCAGGTTTCCGACCAGCTCGCGCGCGACCCGAGCGAAGTTCTGTTTGGCGATCGGCGCCGGGGATACACGCCGCAATGAGCACGCTGTCCACGGCGCTGCGGCGCGCCGCCTGCGCGGCCTCGCTGTCGGCCGCGCTCGCCGGCTGCGCGCTCTTGTCATCGCCGCCCGAGCGCCAGCTTTACCGCACCGCGCCGAGCTTTGCCTTTCCGGCCGGCCTGCCGCATGCCGGCATGCAGCTCGCCGTCGAGACGCCGAGCGCCGCCGCCGGGCTCGACACGCGCCGCATCGCGCTCGCGATGTCGCCGGTATCGCTCGACTACTACGCCGGCGCCGAATGGGTAGACACGCTGCCGCTTCTCGTCCGCGCCGCGCTCGTCGAAGGGTTCGAAGAGAGCCGCGCTGTCGCCACCGTCGCGCCCGCGAGCCTCGGCACCCGCGCCGATTTTGTGCTGGTGACGACGATTCGCGATTTCGAGGCGCGTTACCGCGCGCCGGGCCAGGCGCCGCGGGTCGAGATCGTCTTCGATCTGAAGCTCGTGGCGCTGCCGCAACGCCGCATCGTCGCCGCCGGCGTCGTGCGCAGCGCGGCGCAAGCGGCGGAAAACAAGGTGCCGGCGATTGTCGGCGCATTCAACGCCGCGCTCGGCCAGGCGGTCGACGACGCCGTCGTGTGGACCGTCACCAATCCGGCCTTGTCGCCGCGCTCGGCGGCGTTAGTATCACCTTTTGTTCACGCCACAGGAGGCGCCAGGCCGTGACCCGACGCGAGGGCGATGCTGCGGCGGCTGCGGCGATCCGCCGATGCCGCGCCGAACTCGTCGCGCGTGGCGGCAGCGTCGTGCGCGAGGCGACCGGCGGGGCGGCCATCATCGCGGATTGGCAGCATTATCCGCAGGATGACGCTTACGACCCCTCGACCCACCTCCAGTATTTCTTCCATCGCCATGCCGCCTCCGCGGGTCCGCGCCCGCCATGGCCGCGGGAATGCGGTCATTTCCACCTGTTCCTGCGCGGCGAGGGGGTTCCCGCCGGCATCTCGCCGCTGGTCTTTGCCGACAGCGCCGTTGCCGCCGAGGCGCCGCCCGCGCCGCAATCGGCGCCGCTCAGCCGCGGCCGCCGTGCCGAGGTGTGCCACCTCGTCGCGATTGCGGTCGATGGCGCGGGCGAGCCGATCGGCCTGTTCACAACCAACCGCTGGGTGACCGGCGAGACGTGGTATCGCGCCGCAGACGTCATCCGCCTCGTCGAGCAGATGCGGTTCGACCTGATGCGGCCGGCGATGCTGCTCGACCGCTGGATCGCGGCGCTGGTGCGGCTGTTCGCGACCGACATCGCCGGCCTCATCGAGCGGCGCGACCGGGCGATCCTCGATTGGCGCTGGCGGCGGCCGCGGCGCAACGCGCTCGAAGACCCGCAGCTGGAGATCACGTCGCACGCCGCAATCGATCTCGACGCGCGGCTCGCCGCGGCCGAGGCAGCTGCGATGGCGGCGGCGCTACCGGCGGCGCTACGGCGCGGTGCGCTGGCCGAAGCGGCGGATGGCTGGGGCCGCTGAGCCGGACGCGCCGCAACGCCTGAGGGTGGCAACGCGGGAGGAGCGAGATGGCAGTCGTCGAAACCGAAGAGCGCGGGCAGGTCCTGATCGTGCGCATGAACCGGCCGGAACGGCTCAATGCGCTATCCTATGAGATGCGCACGCGGCTGGCCGAGACGTGGACCGAGTTCCGCACGAGCGACCGGTTCGAGGTCGCGATCTTCACCGGGGCGGGGCGAGCCTTCTGCGCCGGCGAGGACATGAAGGAATCGCTCGCCGCCAACCAGCCGGGCGGCCGCCGCCCCGACATCGAGGACCCGTTCATGTCGGGCGCGCTCGAAAAGCCGGTCATCGCCGCGGTCAACGGCTATGCGATGGGCGGCGGCTTCATGCTGGTCGAGCGCACCGACCTGCGCGTCGCCGCCAAGAGTGCGGTGTTCGAGGTGTCGGAAGCAAAGCGCTGGCTCTTGGGCGGCTACAACCATGGCCACGTCGCCAACCTGCCCTACCCGATCGCGATGGAGATGGCCTTGGGCTTCCGCTTCACGGCCGAGCGGTTCTACGAGATCGGCTTTGTGAACCGGCTCGTCGAACCGGCGGAACTGATCCCGGCGGCGATGGCGATGGCGCTGCACCTGTTGACGCTGCCGCCCGCGTCGCGCGTCAACACCGTGCACATGATGCGGCAGATGCGCCCGGCGCCCGCGCCGGCCTTGCAGCGCCTCGCGGCCGCATTGCGCGAGCACGGCGCCAAGAGCGACCTCATCGAATCGCGCGCCGCGTTTGCCGAGAAGCGGCAGCCGAACTGGAAGGGCTGGGACGATCCCGAAGACCGCTACCAGCTGCCGACGCTCGACAGCATCGGCGGCTAGCCCGGGACGCCCGAGGGCGGCGTGGCGCCGCTGCCCGCCGCCGGAAACCAGCACTCTCAGGGATCACCTCCCCTGTCGTCATGGCCGGTCGGCCGTCAGCCCGCGGGCGTGACCCGCGGGTCGACCCGGCCATCTAGGGAAAGAGAGATGCCCGGATCACCCCCGGACCTCGATCCGGGGGCCGGGCATGACGGGGAGGGATGGCTGCGATGGGTTTCGCTCCGCAACCCATCCTACGCGCTGGCAGCTACTTCAACTATCAACTTCAGGTTAGTCAAAAAG
>JASIAN010000122.1 GCA_030042035.1 Alphaproteobacteria bacterium
GAGCCGCGCCACATCGATGCCGGGATGCGCCAGAAGTTCGGCCGCCGAGCGCGCGACGCCGTCGGCGTTGACCGCGATGCCGTGTCGGCGCAGCGCGGTCGGCGACAGGCGCAGCTCCGCCGCCAGCCGGCGCGCGGCGTCGAGCGCCGTCATCTTGCCGGCAAAGGTGCGGGCGCGCGTGCGACCGACCGCGCCGATCGCAATGCCCTTGCGCGTCAGCCGCTGGTCGGCATTGTCGGCGCGCAAGGTCAGCCGGTATTCAGCGCGCGAGGTAAACATGCGGTAGGGTTCGCTCGTGCCGCGCGTCACGAGATCGTCGATCAATACGCCGATATAGGCGTCGGTGCGATCGAGCACAAACGGTTCGGCCGCGCCCGAGGCCGCCAGCGCGGCGTTGAGGCCGGCGACGAGCCCCTGCGCCGCCGCCTCCTCGTAGCCGGTCGTGCCGTTGATCTGGCCGGCGAGATAAAGGCCCCTCACGCGCTTTGTCTCCAGCGTCGGATAAAGTTCGCGGGGATCGACATAATCATATTCGATCGCGTAACCGGGGCGCCGCATGACGGCATGTTCGAGGCCGGGGATTGTCGCGATGAACGCCGCCTGAACATCGCGCGGCAGCGAGGTCGAGACGCCGTTTGGGTAGATCGTGTCGTCGTCGAGGCCTTCGGGTTCGAGGAAGATCTGGTGCCGCTCACGCTCGGCAAAGCGCACCACCTTGTCCTCGATCGACGGGCAATAGCGCGGGCCGACACCGGTGATGTCGCCGGAAAACAGCGGCGAACGGTCGAGATTGCCGCGAATCACGGCATGCGTCGCCGGATTTGTTTCGGTGATGTGGCAGACGATCTGCGGCGTCGCGATCCGCTCGGTCAGAAACGAAAACGGCGCCGGCGGGTCGTCGCCCGCCTGCGCGTCGAGACCGCGCCAGTCGATCGTCTTGCCGTCGAGCCTGGGCGGCGTGCCCGTCTTCAGCCGGCCGAGCGCAAAGCCGCAGCGCCGCAAGGTCCGCGACAGGCCGAGCGCCGGCGCCTCGCCGACCCGTCCGGCCGGGATTTTCTCCTGCCCGATATGGATGAGGCCGCCGAGGAAGGTGCCGGTTGTCAGCACAATCCGGCCGGCGATGATCTGCCGGCCGTCACCGAGCGCGAGGCCGCAGACCTGGCCGCCGGCGTCAAACAGCAGGTCTTCGGCGGCGCCTTCGACAATCGTGAGGCCGGCGATTTCCGCGAGGATTTCGGTCATCGCGCGGCGATAGAGCTGGCGGTCGGCCTGCGCCCGCGGGCCGCGCACGGCCGGCCCCTTGCTGCGGTTGAGCATGCGGAACTGGATGCCGGCGCGATCGATCACGCGGCCCATGACGCCGTCGAGCGCGTCGATCTCACGCACCAGGTGGCCTTTGGCGAGGCCGCCGACGGCCGGGTTGCACGACATCTCGCCGATCGTCGCACGGCGATGCGTCAGCAGCGCCGTCCGGGCGCCGAGCCGCGCCGCTGCCGCTGCCGCCTCGCAGCCGGCATGGCCGCCGCCGATCACAACGACGTCGTAAGGAGGGGTCGCGCGGCTCATCGCGGCGGAATTTAGGAACGGCGCCGCGGGGTGTCGAGTTTCACGTGAAACATCGCGCGCCGCCGACGCGGCGATCTACGGCTGGCGACGCTGCTTTGGCGCAAGCTCGCGCAGATACGCGAGCGGCATGACGCGGGTAAACATCAGCGCACTGCGCTGGCGACGCGGCGTCGGGCTTTCTTCGAGATAGGAATAACCCGCCTGGATGTCGTCCCAGCAGAACCACACGACGAACGCCAAAAACAGAAAGAGCACGCCGAACAGGTTGATATCGGGCTGCGGATCAGCGTTGTCGAAGGCACTGCCGGCCAGCAGCAGCGCGGCGATCGTGTAGATTACCCTGCGCGCCATCGCACCCTCCCGGGCCGGCGCGGTATTAGCTCAGCCCGCCGGCCTTGTCAAAGCGTGCGGGCCGAGCTCCTCCTTGCTGCCGCACGTCAGTAACGGCGCGACGAACTCGGCGAGATCGCCGCCCTGAAACATATGCGCCGGCATGCCGGCGGCGGCGGCGGCGGCGAGATCGCTCGGCTGATCGCCGATCATGATGCACCGCGAAGGATCGAGCTGCCAGCACGCCAACAGGTCGAGCAGCATGCCGGGCGCCGGCTTCCGCCAGTCGCTCGCCCTCCGGTAGGCTGGGGATGGGGCCTCAGGGTGAAACGGGCAATAGCGCAGGTCGTCGATCGTGCCGCCCGCGCCGCGGATCTCGTCCACCATCCAGTCGCACAGCGCGGCGAACTGCGCCTCGTCGTAAAGCCCGCGGGCAATGCCGGACTGGTTCGTCACAACAAACACGTGCCAGCCCGAATCGACGGCCTGGCGGATCGCGCGCAGCGCGCCCGGCATGAACGCAAAACGCTCGCGCGTCCCGACCCAGCCGCGATCGATGTTGATGACGCCGTCGCGGTCGAGAAACAGCGCCCGTCGCTGCTTGATCCGCCGCGGCACCTCGCCGCCGGCGCGCGCGAGATCGGCCGGCACGCCGATATCGATGAAATATCCGTCGGCCGCGGTGGCGCGCAGGGCGCCCTGGGCAGCGAGCGCCGGCATCACGTCGCGTTCCAATGAACATGACGGTGCGACATGGTCGAGCACCCGTCTGTCAAAGACGCAGATACCGGCATTGATCGCGTTCTCACGGCCGGGCAGGCCGCGCTCGCGAAAGCGCGTGACGCGATCACCGTCGGTCTCGACGACCCCATAGCGCGCCGCGTCCGGGAGGCGACGCAGCACGATCCGCCCGATCGTCCCGCCTGCGTCGGCGGCGGCATCGGCCAGCAGACGGGCAAGATTGCAATCGAGCCACGAATCGCCGTTGCACAACAGAAACCGCTCGGCGAGGCGGTCGCGCGCGTGAAACAGAGCGCCGCCCGTTCCGGCCGGCTCCATCTCGCGGCTGCACACGATGCGCAGCGGCTTTGGAAGACCGGCGGCGATCGACGGCAGCATCGCCTCGACCGTCTCGCCCAGGTGACCGGTCAACAGCACGGCTTCCTCGACGCCGAACCGGCTAAGCTCGCGCAACAGCCACGCCAAAAACGGCCGGTCGCCGCACGGGAGGAGCGGCTTTGGCGTTGCCGCCGCCAGCCGGCCCAGGCGGGTTCCGAGCCCGCCGATCAGGATCGCCGCCTGACGGATCGTAGCCGCCCGCATCGCTCACCCCTGCCGCGCCGGATCAGCCCGGCGGGAACATCTGCCGCTCGACGAGGCCGCAGACGATGTGGGCGGCGACGATATGGATCTGCTGGATGACGGCGGTATTGGCCGACGGCGCCTGCAGCAGCTGGTCGCAATGCTCGCTCATTGCGCCGCCGCGGGCGCCGGTAAAGCCGAGCGTTGCGAGGCCCTTGTCGCGCGCCGCGGCCAAGGCGCGCACAACGTTGGGCGAGTTCCCCGAGGTCGAGATGCCGAGCAATACGTCGCCGGCCTGGCCGAGACCCCGCACCTGGCGCTCGAACACATGCTGGAAGCCGTAGTCGTTGCCGATCGCGGTGAGGACCGACGTGTCCGTCGTCAGCGCGATCGCTGCGAGCGGCGCGCGGTCGTACATCAGCCGCCCGACGATTTCGCCGGCAATGTGCTGCGCATCGCCGGCGCTGCCGCCGTTGCCGCAGATCATCAGCTTCCTGCCCTGCCGCAGCGCGGCGACGATGATGTCGGCCATCGCCGCCATCGCCTCGCGATGCCGCGGCTCCGACCGGAACGCAGTTACCGAAGCGAGGGTCTCGTCAAGGTAAGCATCAACGAAGTCCATGAGACTTGGCTTCCGTCATATCCCAATCGGGCGCCGCGCCGTCACGCGACTGTTATCTGCGCCGCCGGATACCGCGGTGCGGCGTCAAGCTGCGCGAGCGTCAGATCGACCAGTGTGTGGGTGTCGAGCAGCGACATGCAATTGTCTTGCTTATTACAGTCGCCATAGCAAACGAGACAATCCAGCTGATCGCTCGATACCTTCTTGATCAGGCCGCCAAAGTCGTGGATCTCGGCTAGGCTGGTCGGACCGAACACTGCCACTGTCGGCAGGCCGATCGCCGAGGCGATATGGAGCGCCAGTGTGTCGCCGCACAACAGAACGTCAGCCTGCGTCAGCAGGGCCACAAATTCGGGGAGCGACGCCGGTGTCAACGCCGCCCGCATCGGCGAACTCGCGTCGAAGCGAGCGAGGATGTCGGCCGCTTTTTCGGCTTCGCCGGCGCCGCCAGTGAGGACGACATCGACATCGGCGCGCTCGTATAGCAGCCTCACAAAGCGTTCGATCTGTCGCGACCCGAGCATTTTCTTCGGCCAACGGGCACCCGCACCGATGTTTATCGCGACCCGGCGCCGTGTACTGCCCGGAAACAATGACGCAAGCCGCGCGGCCGCCGCCTGTCGCAGCGAACCGCCGATCGTAAGCGCCGGCGGTGTAATAGGGCGATCGGGGCAGCCGATGATGTGCAGCATCAGTTGTTGATACGACTCTTCGTTTTGTTTCTTGATGCGGTCAAAGGCTGCCATTTCGAGCCAACGCTCGGCTGCCGCGTTGCTTGGTGTGAGGGTGCCGTTGCGCATGCAGAAGCCGATAACCTGGTCGGGGGAACCGGCGATTGCAGCGAGCGACGCGCTCGTCTGGTCGTTCGACAGCGAATAAACCCGATCCCAGTTTCCAGCCATCACCCTGACAATGCCGTCGTTGCTGAACGGGATGACCTCGTCGACCAGCGCCATCATGCGGACGAGCTCAACCGAGTCCTCGCGTGTCAACCATGCGATGAACGGTGATGCGTGCCGATCCACGATCGCAGGCAAAAGTGAGGCGGAGCGAAGCACGTCGCCGACTGCATCGAGTTTGATGAACAGGATGCGGTCCCGGTATTTGGAGACATGCGTGCATGACGGACATTCCGAGCCGTCCGCCTTGTTGAAGACGCACGGCTTTGCGCCAACGTAGTGCCGACAGCGGAAATTTATCGTTTCAGCGGTCAACGGTTTCGTCCGATCCCGCGCCGGACGGCAAGGACATCCGCGGCGCGATGCGGTCGCTGGGGCTTTCCATTGGCGTCGCGCAATGGCGAGATGAGGACGCCCGGACAGGCATCGTCTGCGGCCGTCCGGTTATCATCGATATAACGTCGTCCAGCGCGGCCAATTGCGTGTCCCAGCGGTAATGCGTCTCGACCGCGGCACGCGCCTTGCGACCCATTTCTCGGCGATATTTCGTGTTCCGCAATAGGTCAACGACGCAGGCCGCGAAGTCTTTCGGGTCGTCGGCGGCAACGATGCCGTCGCCGTAGGGCACGACAGTTGCGCGCACTGCAGCGGAAGAGCTGACAACGGGCAGCCCCATCGCCATCGCCTCCAGCAGCTTGTTCTGTATGCCGCGCGCCAGTCGCAGCGGCGCTACAAAGACTTCCGCCGCATCGAGAAACGGTCGGGTGTCCGGCACCCATCCGGTCACCGACACGCCGGGGCGCCGGGCCAGGCGTCGCACCGCTGACGACGGGCGACGACCGCAAATCGTCAGCTCGGCTTGTGGCAATTCCCGCCGAACAAGCGGTAAGATTTCGTCGGTAAACCACCGGACGGCATCGATGTTAGGCCAATAATCCATAACACCGGTGAACACCATCGACGCTGGCTTCTTTGGAGCTCGCGCCGACCGAAAGTAGTCAAGATCGACGCCGTTGCCAACAACGGCGACCGGTGCGCCGGGTATCAGCTCTTCGAAATCTAGGCGCTCGATCGGGGTGCAGACCAGATTATGATCAAACGCGGTGGCGATATCGCGCTCATAGGCGAGCAGCCGCCGCTGTTCGGTCCGATAAATCCATTTGAGAGGTGGCAGTGACGCCGCCGCAAATTGAGCCCATTTCAGCGAATCAAGATCGGCAAATTGCATGAGCCGAGGCAATCCGGGAAACGCAGTCGCGTATTGGGCGACATTGCCGCTGTAGACCATGATCAGATCGGGCCGTAGCGCCTCGTATTTGCGCCCAATTTCAGCGTGCAGCGCCGGCTCATTGAACGCGGCGACCGACAGCGGTTCGCCGGAGGCGAGAGCCCAGAAGGCACGCATCCGGCTGCGCCACTTCTCAAGCGGCACCGCAATCACATCCGTCGCGTACTCGCGAAGGCCGCGAACATTCTCAAGATCGCCGATGCCGTCGGCGAGACAGAAGACGTGCACCTCATGGTGTCGCGCCAGATAGCGCACCTCGTTGAATGTCGTAATCTTGTCGCCTCGATCCGGCGGGAAGGGAACGCGCTGAGCGACAAAAAAGATGCGCATAGCTTACCGTCGCCGATCGAAATATTCGTAAAAAGTGTCATTACCAACGCATTTGATGTTGGCAGACGCGACGGGTGCCTGAATCGACGTTCTGCGGCGAATCATCCAATCCCCCGCACAATGCCGGGGCCGATCAGGTTGGCGATCGGCAGCGGCAGGTGCTTCCAGGCGCGGATCAGCAGATCGTATTTGGGGTTGAGCGGATTGATATCGGGGATCGCCTCGCTCGGCCGGGTCCAGTACTGATAGTGCAGCGGCTCGGGCGTGAAGCCCCAGTTCTTCTTGAACGCGAAGCTGCCGGTGCCGAATTTGCTGCGGCCGAAATCGAACAGGCGGGCGCCGCGGCCGGCCGCCCGCTGCATGACCTCCCAATACATGTAATCGCTGGCAGCCCGATGGCGGGCCTGCGGCGTGTTGGCGCCGTAATAGGGCAGCACCTCGTCGCGAAAAAAGAAACTCAATACGGCGGAGATCGGCTTCTCGTCATCGAGCACGGTGAGAATTTCCGAACAATCGCGGAAGCGCTCGACCAGCAGGCGCACGTAGCGGCGCGAGAACACCGGCGTGCCGAGATTGCGCACGCTCAAGGCGTAGAGCGCGTGGAAGCGGTCGGCCTCCCAATCGATCCGCGCCGTGAGGCCGTTTTCCAGCCCCTTGCGGACGACGGCACGCTGCTTGCGCGGGATCGCCTTGAGGTTCTTTTCCGGATCGGCGGAGATCGCCTTGCGAAACGTGGCATAGAGATCCGAGCGGGTCAGCCAATTCTCGGCGTTCGGCACCTGCCCGCGGAATTCGACAACGCCGGCGTCCAGGCGGCCGGCCAAGTCGACCGCGCGTTCGATCAGCGCTTGCGCGCTCTCCGGTTCGCTCGCCAGCGGTCCGCCATAGACGCAGAACGGCGCCGAGATCAGCCGATTGCCGAACAACCGGCTGCGCATGTGAACGAGCGGCAGCACGCCGGTGATCGCCCCGTCCTGCTCGACAAACAGATAATGCGCCTGCTGGCGAAAACCGGCCTCGATGACGCTGCGCCAGCCGGCGCGGTGAAAAAACGTGCCGGCCGGCGCGGCCGCGACAAAGCGGTCCCACGCATCCTCCTGTGCGGCGGCAAGCTCGTGAACAAGGGGCGGCATCCCGGCCTCCGCGGCCCTATTAGGCCGCCACAACAGCCGGATCGGGGCCGGCCATCCCGAGACCCGCGAAAACCCGGTCCATGCGTCCCCAGCGGAAGTCGCGCAACAGCCACTGCAACCGCGCCGGCATCGCCTTCAGGTTGGTATAATGGCGAAATCGCGTCTTCGCGCCAATGCCGCGCACGGGCGGCTGCTCGGCGTCGATCTCCCACGGATGCATGTAGAAGATGCAAGGGGACGCATCGCTGGCGTTGAGATGGCGCAGGTTGCGGCGTGACAGCCAATAGGGCAGCAGGCGGAAATAGCCGCCGCCGGCGCACGGAAAATTCTGGCCCAACCATCGCCGCGTCGTCAGCGGGATTTCCCATAACGCGCCGCAGGCGACCGGAAACGGCGCGCGCGGCGCGCCCGTCGCGCCATAAAGGTCGTGGCGGATCGGGTAGATGCTCGAACTGTAGCGATACCCTTCCTCGGCGAGGATTTCATAGGCCCATGGCGTGCGCGCGCCGATCGAGAAGGTCGGGGCGCGGTAGCCGAGAACCGGCCGTGCGGTTGCCTCCTCGAGAATCGCCTTGGTGCGGCGGATATCGTCGCGGAACCGTCCGGGCGTCAGCTCGTGGACGCGCGTATGGTCGTAACCGTGGCTCGCCACCTCGTGCCCGGCGGCGGCAATGCGGCGCATCATCGCCGGATGGCGTTCGGCGATCCAGCCAAGCGAGAAAAACGTCGCCGATGCCCGGCCATCGTCGAGCATCTGCAGCAGCCGATCGACATTGTGCTCGACCCGTCGCGGGATCGCGTCCCAGCCGGCGCGTGCGATATGGTCGGCGAAGGCCTGCACCTGGAAGTAGTCCTCGACATCGACCGTCATCGCGTTGATCGGTGCTGCTGCCGGCCGCTGCGGTTCGCGCCGCCGGCCGGCCTCCGCCGGGCGACCGTTATCGAATGCGCTCACGGGGCGGCCTCGATCAGCTGCACGGCGAGTTCGAGCGCACGCTTGATTGCCCGGTCATGCCGCGCCACCGAGCGTTCGATTGTCGCTAGACGCTGCTCGACCCCCACTCCGGCTTCGGCCTGCTGGTCAGGCGGCTGCGGCGACGGGTCGCCCGCGGCAAGGTCGCGGTGCAGTTCCTCGGCAACATCATCAACCATCGCGCCGCTGATGTGATGCCGGTCATCGAGATAACCCGCAAGCAGCAGGCGGGAGCACAGGGTATTGATCCGCCGCGGAATACCGCTCGTGTGACGATGAATGGCGGCGAATGCGGCGTCGTCGAACGACGGGTTCCCGGCCCATCCCGCCGTCTTCAAGCGATGCAGCACATATTCGCGCGTATCGTCGTCGCGCAAGGGCCCGAGATGATAGGACGCCAGAATGCGCTGCTGCAGCTGTTCCAGCCGGGGATCCGCGAGAAGGTGGCGGAATTGCGGCTGTCCGAGCAGCAGACATTGAAACGGTGCGCGGCCGCCGACCGTGATGTTTGACAGCATCCGCAATTCCTCGAGTGCCGGCAACGCCAGGTTCTGCACCTCGTCGATGATCAGCAGACAGCGCTTGCCGGCCGTATGCTTTTCGGCAAAGAGCTGCTCGATCTGGCGCAACACATATGCCTTATCCCCCGTATCGAGCGGCCGGCCAAATCCGGAGCCGATCATTTTGAGCAGGTCGTTGTCCGAGATTTGCGTGGTCAGGATCCGCAATGTGGCAAATTTCCGATCGTCGAGCTCGGCCCACAGCCGCTCAACCAGCATGGTCTTGCCGGCGCCGATTTCTCCGGTGATGACGATAAAACCTTCTTCCTGCGCCAGGCCGTAGACGAGATGCGACAACGCTCTGTTATGCTCGCGGCTGGCATAGAAGAACTGGCGATCCGGCGTCAGCTGAAACGGCATGGCGGTCAGGTTGTAGTATTCTTTGTACATGCGGGCCTCAGAACGATTTACTCAAACCGGCAAATACCACATCGGCGGCAACGCGGAGCGCGGGATCCGGCGAGCTGCGGTCGAAGCGATTGTAGCCGGCATAGGCGCTCAATGTAGCGGTCAACATATAACTGATCGACGTGCCGATCGTCAGCAACCCTTCGTTCTGCATGCTGCTGAGGCCGGGAAAGCTGGTTTGCGAATAGCCAACCCCGAGATTGGTCGTCGTCACCGGGCTGATGCGGCGTGCCCAATTGATATTGCCGCCGGTTGTGTTTTGGGAGGTGGAAGAGGGCGGCGTGGTTTGCGCCTGTACGCTGTTGTCGGACCGATAAATCGTCGCGCTCAACGTGTCTCTTTCAAGGCTCATGCTGGCGGTGCCGGTGAACTGCTCGGTGCGGAAAAGGCCGGTTTGCACGCCGAGCGCGGGATTGACGATCGTCAGAGGAAGGAGCGTTCTTTGGTCGATCAATTGGCCTGATGGATTGACGCCTGATAAAGCCAAATTGTTGCCAATTGCTTGCGCGGTGGTGTTCAACATGCTCGAATAAGTCGCCGTGAGCGTCGTCCGCGGCGAGAGGCTGTAGACAATTGAAGCCGTGGGCGAGGTGACGCCGTTTTGGTGGCCGTAGCTCGCGCTGATCAGTGTGCCTTGCGACGGCGTCAATTGCACGCCTCCGCTCCAGATGAGATCGTCGATCCGGGTCGGCGGTAGGCCGCCATAGTCGAGGTTCTCATGACCGATCGACGCGGTCAGCGAAATTCGTGGGGTGAGAGCATAAGCAGGGTTGACGACCGCAACCTGTTGACGCGCGCCGCTGAGAACCCCCGTCCCGCTCGAGCTGGCATTGTCGAGCGAAAAGAGCGCGGAGAGACGGCCGAAATCTTTGCCTGTCTGAAAGGTCGCTGTCTCTTCGTTGGTCATCGTCCGGCTGCTTGGCACGGGGCCGCCGAGAACAGTGGTGCCGCCGCTCAGATCGGTATTGGTCAGCGTGTAGCGCAATTCCGCAGTCCCCAGGTCGTCAAATTGATGCGTCAGATAGGGCGAGAGGCTGAAGCTCGTCGTCTGCGTGAGCTGAGCTTTCGGGATGCCCTGCGTGATGCCGAGGCCCCCCGGTCCAAACCCAGTGATGCCGGGAAGCGCTTGCGGCGCGCCGAACACGCCGTTCGACAGCCCGGGGGTGCTCGGTGTGAGGGCCGCATAGCCACGCGCATCGAGGAACAAGGCGTTGCGCACCAGCGTAGCCGTGCCGTTCGCATAAAGGTTCTGCCCGACAACATCCTCGCTGGGCGTCAGCGCATAGAGATTCACCGCGGGCGAATAATCGAAGGTTCCCTTCAATCGCGCGCTCTGGCCGGTGATTTGGATGCCCGGAACCAGGGTCGTAATCAGATCGGAGCGGGTCTGGGTGGGCGAAAGCAAGACGTTGTCGGTGAATTCTTCGCTGTCGGAAATGGTCGGGATAATCGTGAAGGCCTGCTGCGCCTGCGATACCGTGCGCAGGGCGCCGAGCAGGACGGCAACAACGATCGATGATGCAATCAGTCGGGTCCGCCGGATTGCCATCGATAGCGTGCTTCCGAGGCCGAGCGCCTTATGCCGACGACAACGCGGAGCCGTATGCGTAACCTCCAAACGAGTGGAGGCTCCATGGCGCGATCTTGTTCAGGAGGAGCGAAACGCTCGGACAAGCCTGCACGAGGTCTAGCGCCGCCTCGACATCGCCCTGCTGCGTGCTGCCCGCCGCGACAACGAGGATGATCTGGCCGACCAGCGGCGCAAGGGAATGCGGGTTGCTGCTGGCAAGACAGGGTGACGAGTCGAGGATAATCGGCCGGTCGGCATAGCGTCGGCTCAAATCGTCAAGCAGTCCAGCCATCCGCTTGCTGGCGAACAGCTCGGCGCTCTCCTCGACGCCGGTGCCGAGCGGCAGCACGTCGAGATTGGCGATCGCGGTCGGAATGACCGACTCGTCGAACCGGCGCTCTCCCGAGCGCGCGAGATCGAGCACTCCGGGTGCCATGGCGACGCCCAACATGTGGCCCAGAGAGCTGTCCTTTAGGTCGAGATCGACGAGCAGGACGCGGCGATCGCCCTGGCGGGCAATCCCCGCCGCCAGATTGATCGCGACAAAGCTTTTGCCTTCGCCCGCCAACGCACTGGTTACCAGGATCAGATTGCTGCGCGGTGTCGCGACGGCGCTAGTGCCGCTGAACCCCGGGCGCAGCATTTTGCTTTGGACGATGCGGAATTCTTCGGCGATCCGGCTGCGATCGAACGCGCCGCCGATCAACCCGGCGCGAACGAGTGCGTCGGCCGGGATGGGCGTCGCGGCGGCGGCGTCCGGCGCCGACAAATGATCCGCCAGCGCAAGCTTCGGCGCTGCCTCGGGTGCGGCGAGTTGGGCAACCTCTGGCGCCGCTACCCGGCGCGCCGGCATCTCGCCCCACGGGACGCTCATGCGGGCGGCGGCCCGCTCAATCAGGTGCGCCGGCTTGTTGTCAGTGTTCAAAGGAAACCCTTACCGTACAGAGCATGATGGATGGCGAGCCCGCCGTACACGGCGACGAGCATGAGCAGGGCAGTGACCACGGTCATACCCTGAAGATAGATTGTGCGGCGGCCCCGCACTGGTTTAAGGGCGGAGATGCCGCCAAGCACCGGAACCCCGATGCCGCGAAGTTGGCCGACATCGTTGACCGACTGATCAAGCTGAGCGAGCAGTAACGCGAGGCCGGCGGCCGCGCCGAGCCCGGCCAGCAACACGCCGGAATCGAGCAGGACGCGGTGCGGTGCCACAGGATCGATCGGCACCTGCGGCGGATCGATGACCCGCAGGCGCACGCGATCGGCGCCGGTGTCTGCCGCCGCGGTGATCAAGGATGCTTCGCGCCGCGACACCAGGTCTTCGTATTCGTGACGCAGCACGCTGTACCCGCGATCGAGGTTCTCATATTTTGCCTGCACCTCTGGCGCCTGGCGCGCCAACGCCTGCATCCGCGCCAGCTGCGCACGCGCGGCGGCGAGCTCCTGCCGCTGGCGTTCGATCATGACGCTGTTGACGAGCTGTCGCATTTTGTCTTGTTCATACGCCGGATTGGGCAGCGTCACCTCGTTTTGTTTGGGCGTCGACGGCTGGTCGGCAGAATGTTTCATCGCTTGTTGAATTTGGGCCTTCAGCGCAGCGATGATCTTCTGTTGGGTAACGACGTCGGGATTTTGGTCGGTGTCGCTGATGCGCAGCTTGGTCAGCGTCGCTTCCGCCGCCGCCAGCTGTGCCGTCAAGTCGTTCGGGTCGGTGCCGGCAACCCCCGGCAACTGGCCTTCCAACGTCTTGGGCGTAACCCGCATTTGCTCCTGCAACGCGGCCTGCGCGGCCTCCGCGTTTTGCAGCTCACCCTCGATGCGGCCCACGGCCGCGCGGGCACCTTCCAGCGGCGCCCCGCCATTGCCCTCGAGCGGCAAAATCTCGAAATACTTGCGGATGAAGGCGGCCCGCCGTTGCTCGGCGGCGCGCAGCTGTGTTTCGAACGAGGCGATCTGTTCGTTGAGGAAGTGCTGCGCGTTCTGCATATCCGACATGCTGGAGCCGGTGGCTTCCTCCATGAAAATGTTGACCAACGCAGACACTACCTGGAAAGCCAGCTGCGGGTTGGTATTGCGGTAGTGAATGGTAAAGAGGTTCGGCCCCTCCGAACTGATCGCGATCGCGTTGCGTAAATTAGCGATCAGCGCCTGCTGCTGGGCTGCGTTTGTTGCATAGAGATTCAAATTCGTTACGTTGATCAGCTTTTCGACGTTGGGGAGCCGCAGCAGGGTTCGTTGCATCATCTCAAGCTGGCTTTCCGTCCGCGTATTGATCGCCAACCCCTGCAACAGCGGTGTCAGCACCGCGTCGGTATCGACGTAAAGGCGTGCTTCCGACTCGTAGGTATTCGGGATAAAGTGGACCCCGACCCAGCCGAACAGGCAGACCCCCCAGGCGGCAGCGACCAGCAGCCAGCGCTTGCGCCACGCAATCGCGCAAGCTTGCCAGGCAAGAGCATACCAACGGTCCATCTGGGTTTCCCGTCAGAACAACGCTTCCGGCACGAACAACGTATCGCCCGGCCTCAATGCAACATTCTGCGAAAGATCTCCCCTGTCCAGCAGATCGTTGAGCCGCACGCCGAAACGTTTCATGCCGCCGGACTCCCGCCGGATGATCACCGCGTCATTGCCGTCGGCGAAGGGCGTCAGGCCTTTGGCGGCGATCATCAGATCAAGCAACGACAGCTGGGCATGGTAGGGGATCGCAACCGGCTGCCCCACTTGGCCGATGACCCTGACTTCATTGTTGGGCGATCCCTCGAACCCAGTCACCATGACCGTGACGATCGGCGCCTTGACATACGTCTTCAATCGTTGCTCGATTGCAGCGGCTAGCTGCGTCGGCGTCTTGTTCAGGGCAACAATGTCCGGCACTAGCGGCGTCGAAATGCGTCCGTCCGGCCTTACCGTGACCACGGCACTAAGCTCCGGCGCACGATAGACGAAGACGTTGAGCGTGTCGAACGGCCCGATGCGATATTCGGGCGTGGCCGGCGGCGGTTGCCCAACGAGGCTCGGATTTGCCGTACATGCGCCGAGCAGAAGCGGCAGCACGCACCAGCGCACGCACCGCCACAACGGTGGCAAAGAAAATAGTCCCCTATCGCGCCGGATCATTGACAATTCTGCCGGTCCACCCTGTCGGGCCGCGGCGCGATCCAGGCCGTCGCCTTCTGCTGCGGCATCGGCACGCCGAGTGAGAGATCAGGTTCGGGTAAGTAACGCTCGCGTGCCTCGTCGAGAAAAGGTGCAGCAACTGAAGTGCCGTGTCCATTTACTGCTCTAGCGCCAACGAGGCGGGTCGAACAAGTGTTCGCTCGGCCAGTCGTGTCCGGTATCGTCGCAAGACACGCCGGGAAACCGGTTAACTTGTTGATCACAATCGGCATGTTGAACTCGGAGATGTTATAGGGGAAGCGCTGTCGCAGCGTCAATCGATTCACCGTCGCCGCCATCGATCCTCCCCGCCGGCCGAATCGGCGAGCGGTGCGGCCGCTGCGGCGAGCATTTTCAGCCGCCGTGGCGGTACCAAACATTCGGAAATCGTAAGCAGTGCTTACCCGTTGATTGTGGCAACGTCGCTCTCGACAATGCAAAAGCATGATCGGTTAACATTGTCGTGACACTTTGCCGGTACCAGTTGCCGAAGATGGTAAACCACATCAAAATGAGATGGATTCCTCGCGAAATGCGGCTAAAATTAAGCAAGGCACAGACCTTGTTAACCACGGTTGACGAGCCTGAGCGCATGCAACGGTCATTAACCTTTCGCCCGCGCATTGACTTTTCGCGGGCAGGTGGCGCATCTGTCGCGGACAGGGCGCCCTACGGAGGGCCCGCGATGTTTCGCGCCGCTTGGTTCGACCGGGTGTAGGAATGCATTGGTTTGGGGGGCGAATAGCCGATGCGGTTCGCAGCGCATCGGCGCTGCCGGCCGCCTTATCGATTGCGCAGGCCGGCCTCCCGTCGTCGCTCCGCATCGACGCCGCGGCCCGCCGCGTCGTCGTGCTGGCGGATGGCGAGGCGGGTGCCTTGCTCAATCGTATCTGCCGCAACCCCGACAGACCAGTCGAGGTCGTCGACGTGATCGATCTCGGCGATATGGCCAAGCTCGATTGGTTTGCCCGAGAATTGCAGTGCGATGGTCTGCGACGCCACCACATCTGCGGGATCATCGTCGCATCGGTCGACCAACGGCGGCTGCCGAGCGAATTGCTGCTGCGCTGCCGAGTGCGCGGCATCCCGGTCTTGAGCGAGGCGGGGTTTTGGGAACACGAGGCGCGGCGGATCGATATCGACGGCCACGATGCCAGTTGGTTTCTCTGCACCCACGGCTTTCGCTACAGCCCGCTGGAAACGGCGCAAAAACGGGTGCTTGACATAGTGAGCGCAATGGCGCTGCTGTTTCTGACCCTGCCGCTGATGCTGCTGGTCGCGCTGCTGATCCGCCTTGACAGCCGCGGCCCGGTGCTCTACCGGCAGGAGCGCGTCGGCCTCGGCGGGCGGGTCTTCACCCTATACAAGTTCCGCAGTATGCGTGAGGACGCCGAGACGGCCGGCCAGCCGCGCTGGGCGGCGGCGGCCGACCCGCGCATCACGCGCGTCGGCCGTTTCATCCGCTATACGCGGATTGACGAATTGCCGCAGTTGCTCAACGTCCTGCGGGGCGACATGAGCATGGTCGGCCCGCGCCCGGAACGGCCCTATTTTGTCGAGATGCTGGCGGCGGCAATCCCGCTCTACACCGCCCGTCATTGGGTCAAGCCGGGCATCACCGGCTGGGCGCAGGTAAATGCCCCATATGGCGCCTCGGTCGAGGGGGCGCGCGAGAAGCTTTCCTATGATCTCTATTATATCAAGCGGCGCGGCTTCCTGCTCGATATGCTGATCCTGCTTCGCACGCTGCGCGTCGTATTTCTGCAAGAGGGAGCGCGGTAGCTGGAAAGCAGTTTGTGGAGCGGCGCGTATGACGGGGTGCTGTTTGCCGTTGCGGCCGGTGCCTTTGGCTTTCTGCTGCTGCTGATCCTGCTGTCGCCGCGCGCCAGCGTCACCCGCGTGCTGCTCGCCGCGGCCTGCGCCGTGACCGCGGCCTCGGCGGCGGGAATGGCCATGGGCTGGGGCGGTCTGCACCCGGCCGGCGCCGCTTTAACGCTGGCTTTTATCGGCAGTTGGTGCGCGTTTGTGCTGCATCTGTTGCGCCGACAAATGGCGGAAGACGCTTCGTCGTTCTGGGCGATCGCCGCCGGCGGCGTCGTGATCGGGGTTGCCGTGCTCGTGTTCGGTTTGACCCCAATGGCAATGAGCGCCGCCGCGGTGGCCGACCGTCAGTCGCTGCCGCTGGTTGGCGAATTGGCAGCGCGGCTCGCCATCGCGGTCTACGGCGTCCTGCTGATCGAAAACCTGTACCGCAACGCCGACCCGGACGACCGTTGGCACATCAACACACTCTGCGTCGCGCTTGGCGCCATCTTTACCTACAGCGTCCTCCTTTATGCCGATGCGCTGCTGTTCCGGCGGATTTCGCCACTGTTGTGGAGCGGCCAGGCGGTCGTTGCGACGATGGCGGTGCCGCTGCTCGCGGTCGCCGTGGCGCGCAATCGGCAATGGGCCATCGACATCCACGTGTCGCGCGAGGTTGTGTTTCATACCGCGACGCTGATCGGCAGCGGCATTTTCCTGCTGGCGCTGGCGGCAACCGGCGAATTGTTTCGCGGCCGAGCCGCCGGCTGGGGCGAGCTGGCGGAGATGACGCTATTGATCGCCGGGACGGCGGCCGTCGCCGTCGTCCTGACATCGGGAGCGGCGCGGTCCTACATCAGGCGCATCCTGGAAGACAATTTTTATACGCATCGCTACGACTATCGGCGGGAATGGCTGAAGAACATCGAGACGCTCGCCGTCGCGCCCGGACACGCCGGTATCCAGGCGCGGGTGATCCGCGCGATTGCCGACGTCGCCGACAGCCCCGCCGGAGTGCTGTTTGTGCGCGATCTCGGCGGCAGCGTGTTTCAATGGGCCGGTTCGTGGAACCTCCCGGCGGTATCGGAGCCGCAGCCGGCAGACGACGCGTTCGCGGCGTTGTTCCGTGACGGCGAGTGGGTGATCGAATTGGCGCAGGCCACCGTGCGCCCGGCCTGGCTTCTAGACATCCCGGCCGCTTGGCTCGCCGTGCCGCTGGCGCAGAAGGCGGAGCTGATTGGCTTTGTCGTGCTGGCGCGGCCGCGCGCGCCGTTGCGGCTCGACCGCGAGACTTTTGACCTGCTGCGGATCGTCGCCCGACAATCGGCAATCCACGTCGCCGAGCAGCGCATGGCGCAGGCCTTGTCCGAGGTGCAGCAGCTGAGCGATTACAGCCGGCGGTTCGCCTTTGTCGTGCACGACATGAAGAATGTCGCAAGTCAGCTCGGCATGATCGTACACAACGCGCGCAGCCACAGCGACGACCCGGAATTCCAGCAGGATGTGCTCGCCACGGTGGCGAGCGCCTTCGAGCGCATGAGCGGCCTGCTGGCGCGGCTGCGGCCAAGCCTGCCGCCGGTAACGGAAGGGCTGATCGTGCCAGCAGAGCTGATCCGCGATGAAGTCGCCTCGTTGTGCCGGGAGCATAACGGGGTGATCACCGTGGAGACGGATGGCGGCGCGGCTGCCGTCGCGATGGACGATGCGGCCTTTCGTTCGGTGATCCGTCACCTGTGCGAAAACGCGCTCGAAGCCTCACGTGAGCGCGTTGCGGTGCAGCTGCGCCACGAACCGCTGCGTCTGGAGGTGGACATTGCCGATGACGGCCCCGGCATGAATGCGGAATTCATTCGCGACCGGCTGTTTCAGCCGTTGGGTTCGGGCAAGCGCGGCGGCTTTGGCATCGGCGCCTATCAGGCCCGCGAACTCGTCCGGGCGGCGGGTGGCGATCTTCTCGCGATCAGTCGCCCGGACCGCGGCACGACGATGCGAATTATCCTGCCCGCCATCGGCAAGCGCGCCAATGCCGCGCCCGAGTTGACGACACGAGCGGCACAATGATCAGCGACAAGCTGCTCATTGTGGAGGATGACGAGGGGCTTGCACGGCAATACCGTTGGGCCTTGTCGGAATATCAGCTCTTTTTTGCGGCGACGCGGCAGAAGGCCGCCGCGATTGTCGCGCGCGAGCACCCGCCGGTCGCGCTCATCGATCTGGGTCTGCCGCCCGATCCGGACGGTTCCAGCGAGGGATTGGCATTGTTGGAGGAAATCCTCGCCCTCGCGCCCGATGCCAAGGTCGTCATCGCAACCGGCCGCGAAGGCATGAACGATGCGCTGCGGGCGGTGTCGCTCGGGGCGTTCGATTTTTACCGCAAACCGGTAGACATCGAGGTTCTGCGCATCATCCTCGCACGGGCCTACAATCTGGCGCGGCTCGAAGAAGAGAACCGGCGTCTTCAGGGCCGACCCATGCCATCGCCGATCGCGCGGATCATGACCGGCGACGACACGATGCTGCGGGTTTGCCGCAGCATCGAAAAGCTGGCGACCACCGACGTCACCGTTTTGATCCTCGGAGAGAGCGGGACCGGCAAGGAAGCGCTGGCGCATGCCCTGCACGAATTGGGGCCGCGGAATGGCAATCCCTTTATTCCCATCAATTGTGCCGCCATTCCGGAGACATTGCTCGAAAGCGAGCTGTTCGGACATGAGCGCGGCGCCTTTACCGGCGCGGTGCGACAGACGATAGGCAAGATCGAGAGCGCCAATCGGGGAACCCTGTTTCTCGATGAGATCGGTGACCTGCCACAGCCGCTGCAGGTCAAACTGCTGCGCTTCCTGCAGGATCAGGTCATCGAGCGGATCGGTGGGCGACAGCCGATTCGCGTCGATGTGCGGATCGTTTGCGCCACCAATGCGGATCTCGAAACCAAGATGGCGAACGGCGAGTTCCGCGAGGACCTGTTCTACCGGCTGAACGAGGTCACGATACGGGTCCCGCCGCTGCGCGACCGGGGCGGCGACCCGATGCTGCTGGCCAATTACTTTCTGAGCATTTTCGTCACGGAATTCCGGCGTCGCATCAGAGGCTTCAGCCCGGCGGCGATGACCGCGATCACGGCCCACAACTGGCCGGGCAACGTGCGCGAGCTGGAAAACCGGGTCAAGCGGGCCGTTGTCATGTCGGAGCAGCCGGTCATCGAGCCGGCCGATCTCGAATTGGCGCCGGCGGCGGGCCAGGCCGATCTCGACCTCCGCCTCGCTCGCACCCGGGTCGAGCGGCAGATGATCCAATTGGCTCTCGCACGCTGCAATGGCACAGTCGCGGCGGCTGCCAAGCTGTTAGGGATCAGCCGCCCCACGCTCTATGCCCTGATGGACGCGCACGGCATCTCCGCCATCGCCGACCCGCGTTCCGGCGAAGCGGAACTCGCGTCCCCCGGCGAAACCAATGATGCATAGGAGATCGTAAGCGTGCGCATTCGCTTGTTCGAGATCACCCTGTGGTTGGGGCTGCTTTCCGTCGGGCTATCCGCCGGTGCGCCATGCGCGTTCGGCTCAACCGGCTATCTCGATGAGGCGCAGCAACTTGAGGCCAGCGGGCAGCTGCGAGCGGCGGAAATCGAATTGAAAAACGCGGTCCGCTCCGACCAGTCGAACATGACCGCGCATTATCGTCTGGCGGTCGTCGAATTGCAGCTGGGGGAGGCGGCGGCCGCGGAACATGAGGCGAGCGTTGCGCGGGCGGGCGGGTTCGACCCCGAGAAGGTGGTGCCGCTGCTTGCCGACGCCTACCTGGTGCAAGGCAAATACCGCGAGCTGCTGCAGCAATTCACGGCAACCTCCGGCAGCGCGAGGCAGCGCGCGGATGTTCTCGTGGCGCGCGGTTACGCGCAGCTGGCGCTGGATCAGCGCGACGCTGCGAAGGCATCGTTTGAAAAGGCGCAGCAAATGGCGCCGGAGGCGACGCGGCCGATCCTGGCCGAGGCCAAACTTGCCCTCCAAGATCACGATGTGGCGAAAGCGGGACGGCTCTATGACCGAGCCTTGACCCTCGCTCCCAAATCGCCGGAAGCCCAGGTCGGGAAGGCCGACGTGCTGCGCATTCAGGGCGATGTCAAAGGAGCGCTGGCCCTCCTCGACAAGACCCTCGCCGCATCGCCGGACTTGCTGCAGGCAAGGCTCGTGCGGGCGCAGATTCTGCTGGCGCAAGGCCGCGACCAGCAGGCCGAGACCGATATCCAGGCGGTCATGCAGCTGCAGCCAAGCAACGGCGCGGCCTTCTGGCTCGATGCCCTGGTCGCGCTGCACAAGAGAGACTTCAAGAAGGCCAATGCCGATCTGCAACGAATTTCGGGGCTGATCGCCAAGATTCCACGAGGCTACTATGTGCAGGCGCTCGTCGAGTTCAATCTGCGCCAGCTGGACCAGGCGGCGGATTCGGCGCAGCGCTTCGTGGCCCGAAACCCCGATGATCTCGCCGGCCACAAGCTGTTCGGGTTGATCGAATTGGCGCTCCACCATCCTGACCAGACGGTCGACACGCTGTCCAAGTTCGACAGTGCGGGCAAGGCCGATGCCGGCACGCTTGACCTGTTGGGGCGCGCCTATGCCGAACTTGGTCTCCCGTCCAAGGCATTGGCGGCATTCAACAAGGCAGTCAAACTGGCGCCGAAGAATGCGGCCTTGCGCCTGCGGTTGGGGGCGACGCAGTTGCGCCTCGGCGACACGAGCGCCGGGATACAGGACCTGCAGCAGTCGCTCGATATCGCGCCTTCGGAGCCAGCCGGCGAAATGCTGGTGTTGACCGACTTGGCGGCGGCACATTGGCAGGATGCGTTCGCCGCCGTCGCAAAGCTGCAGAAGGCGGAGCCGAACAGCCCGATCCCCGGCAATCTCCTGGGCTTGGTGAAATTGGCGCAGTTCGACCTGGCTGGCGCGCGCGCCGAATTTGGCGATTTGGCTAACAAATATCCAAAATACCTGCCGGCCCAGCTCAACCTTGCTCATGTTCTGAGCCTCGAGGGGCAATCCGACCAGGCGGCGGATGCCCTAAGGAAGATCCTGGCGCAGGAGCCGGCCAATGGCGTCGTGCTGACGCGCCTTGTGAACCTGCTGCTGCGCGACGGCAAGCCCGACGCGGCGATTAGCGCCGCCGAGCAGGCGCACAGCGCGGCGCCTAACAATGTCGGCATTACCGCCGGGCTTATCGAGCTGTATCTTCGTCTCGGCCATAAGAACAAGGCATTGGCGCTCGCAAGCCAGGAACCGGGCATCAATACGGTAGCCAATTTCCCGCTGATCGCGGCGCGCTTCCAGGCCGAGTTTGCCGCGGGGCACAAGAAGGAGGCGTTGCAAACCTATCAGCGGCTCATAACGATCGCGCCGAATCGTCTCGATCTGCGTATCCGTTATGCGGCGGCGCTGCTCGCCGAGGGCGACACCGCGGGAGCCCGGCAGGCGCTCGCCGACGCGATGAAGCTCGCCCCCGACAATCCGCAATTGGCCAGGGCCAGCATCGCCATCGAATTGAAGAGCGGGGGCGTCAAGGCAGCGCTCGCGAAAGCGGCCGAGCTGCGCAAGAGCAACCCCAATCTTGGCCCGGCGCCGTTGCTCGATGGCGAAGTCTACATGGCCGCGCACCAGTACGACCAAGCGGCTCAATCCTACGCCAAGGCATTCCAGCAGTCACCCTCGACGCAGATCGCCGTGCGACTGTTCGAGGCCAGGGTGGCGGCCGGCAACGAGACGGCGGCGGTGGCCGATCTCAGTAAACGGTTTGCCGCGAACCCGAAGGATATTGCGGTCGCCGCTGTGCTCGGCAGCGTCGCGTTGCAGGGACACAACTTCGACGAGGCTAAAAAAGATTTCGAGCTGGTGCTGGACAAATCGCCGCAGAATGTCGTTGCGCTCAACAATCTCGCCTGGATCTCGCAGAAATCCGGCAATCTCGACGCGGCGCGGGCGTTGGCCGAGCGCGCCTATCTGCTGTCCCCGGACCTGCCGCAGGCGGCGGATACGCTCGGCTGGATCCTCGTGCAACAGGGCCACGCAGCCAATGCAGTCGGTCTGTTGGAGGAAGCGCGGGCCGGGTTGCAGGCGGATTCGACAGTCCAGTATCACCTTGCCGTCGCGCTCAACGATACCGGCCACCGCGATCGGGCGATCGCGTTGTTGACCCCGCTGCTCAAGGGAAAGTCGCAATTCGACGACAAGTCGGCCGCGGAGAAGCTGTTCGCCGAACTGTCCAAAAAATAATAACGCGCGTCGAGGGCGCGCAGCCCGGTTTTGTGCCGCCCGCCATCAGGCCCAGCGGCGCCTCCACTCCTGGAACATCAGCACATCCCACAGCGCATACTGCCAATTGCGCCGGCCGGACTGGTGTTCCAACCATTTCTGCCGGATCGGCTCGGGATTGAAGAGGCCGTCGGCGCGCATCGCAGCAGGATCGAGCAGATCCTCAGCCCATTCCCGCAGCGGACCGCGCAGCCAGATTGCGATCGGCGATTCGAACCCCTGTTTTTCGCGCTCGAACAGCGCCGGCGGCACATAGCGCGCAAGCACATTCTTCAGGATGGCCTTTGTCCTGGTGCCGGCCAGCTTGCAGCCGAGCGGCAGCCGCAACGCAAATTCGATGACGCGATGGTCGAGGATCGGACAGCGTCCCTCAAGGCTCACCGCCATCGTCGCGCGATCGACCTTGGTCAGGATGTCTTCCGGCAGATAGGTCAACAAATCGATAAACATCATCCGTTCGGTGAAGTCCGGGATCTGGTTGGATGCCGCACCGGTCCACAGCGGGTCCACCCATTCGCTCGCACCCGCTACCAACGCCTCGGGCTTGGACCACAGGCTGCGGATTTCCCGGAAAATCAGATCGCGGTTGGGAAGCCTCATCCACGCAGCGAACTTGTGCGCACGATCGCCGAGCCGCTCCGGCATGATTGCCGCCGGCGCCAGCCGTGCCAGCGAATCCCAGGCGGCGGGGCTCGGCATTGTCAACAGCGCTGCCAGGCCTTGGCGCGCCGCCATCGGCAACGTCGCGGCAAGCCCGCCGAGCCGGGCGCCGAACTGATACCAGGGATAGCCACAAAACAATTCGTCGCCGCCGTCGCCGGACAGCGCGACCGTCACTTCGCTGCGCGCCAGCTTCGATACCAGCAGCGTCGGGATCTCCGATGCGTCGGCAAACGGTTCGTCGAACCACTCCGTCAGGCTCGGGATCAGGTCGAGCGCGGCCTGCGGCGAGACGTAAAGTTCGGTGTGGTCGGTGCCCAGATGCTTGGCGATCGCCTTGGCATACGGCGCCTCATTGTAGCGCGCCTCGTCGAAGCCGATCGAAAAGGTTTTGACGGGGCGATTGCTCTCTTTCTGCATCAGCGCGACGACGGTCGAACTGTCGATGCCGCCGGACAGAAAGGCGCCGAGCGGCACATCGGCGATCATGCGGCGGCGCACCGCATCACTCAGCAGATGATCGAGTTCGTCGGTCAAATCATGACCGTTGGGCCTTACCCGCGGCGCAGCGGCCGCATCACGCGGGTCCCAATAGACATATTCCGTCGGCTCGCCGGCATTGGGCCCGTCGGCCGGGATCGCCAGTGCCGTGCCCGGCTGCACCTGCCGAATGCCGGTCAGTACCGAGCGCCCGCACGGGAAATAGCCGAAGCGCAGATAACTGAGTAGAGCCTCGCGGTCGATGACGCGCTCGCAGGCCGGATGCGCCATCAGCGCCTTGAGTTGCGAGCCGAACAGCACGACGCCGCCGAAGCGGCCATAGTAAAGCGGCTTCTTGCCGACCCGGTCGCGCAGCAGCCACAGAGTGCGCGCGCGCCCGTCCCACCACGCCAGCGCGAACATGCCAATCAGCCGCTTTGCGGCAGCTGCGACGCCCCAGGCCTCGAATGCCTCGACCAGCAGTTCGGTATCGGAATGGCCGCGCAAGCGAATGCCGAGTGCTTCGATTTCCGGCCGCAGGTCCTCGGGATTATAGATTTCGCCGTTATACGACAGGACCGAACCGCCGCTGGCCGAGATCATCGGCTGCGCGCCGGCCTCGCTCAGATCGATGATCGAGAGCCGCCGATGGCCGAGCACAATTCCGGCCGCGACATCGGTCCACACGCCGGCGGCGTCGGGGCCGCGATGCGCGATCGGCAGGATCATAGCGCGCCCGAGTTCCGCCGCAGCGTCCTCGCCGAAGCGGCGTTTCACATCGACGAAGCCGGCAATTCCGCACATTCCCAACTCCGCGCACAGCGTCGAGCGCCGCCGTGGCGGCGGCAGCCCAGCATGATTAGGTCGTCACGTGCGGCGCCGAGGCGGTGATCCCCACGGGCCGCGGCGTAGCAAATGCCTGCCTGGTAAAATCTTTAGCCCGATGGTAAAATAACTGTCAATCTGATCGGCCAGGGCCGCAACTTCATGAATTCGCATCCCGTGCCGCCTAGCAACCGCCGAACAATGCTCTTAACTGTTGCAAGACCGCGGCAGTGAAGAAATCGCCGCCGACGATTGCCGGGCGGTCGGCGCAGGCGCCGCGTCGGTTGCGGGTGCTTGTGTTCACGACAGTTTTCCCGAATGCCAGGCAGCCGCTGCACGGCAGCTTTGTGCTCGAGCGGGTTAGACATGCCGCAAAATTGGCGGCGATCGAGATCGTCGCCCCGATCCCTTGGCACCGCATGCTGCGCGACCCGCCGCCGCGGCGCGAGGTCGCAGCCGGACTCACAGTCCACCATCCGGTGCTGTGGTACCCGCCGCGGATTTTAGGGTCGCTGCGCGGTCTATTCATGTTTTTTTCAACTATCCGCGCGATCGGCCGATTACAAGCGACGTTCGATTTCGATCTGATTGATGCCCATTTCGCTTACCCTGACGGGTTCGCAGCGGTGCTGCTCGGTCGCTGGTTTCGCCGTCCCGTCTGCATCACGCTTCGCGGGACGATCGAGCAGTGGTCGCGTCGCCCGCTCGGCCGGTTCCTGTGCGATTGGGCGACGCGGCGCGCGGCGCGGGTCATCGCGGTTGCCGAGAGCCTGGCTGTACGTGCCCGGCAAGGCGGCGTGCCGCCGCCGCGCATCGCCGTCATCGCCAATAGCGTTGATACCAGGCGCTTTTGTCTTCTCGACCCCGCAACAGCGCGGCGACGGGTCGGATGGCTGAAAGACGGCCGTTTGCTTGTTTCGGTCGGGCATGTCTCGCCGCGCAAGGGCTTTCACCGGATTATCCGGGCCTTGCCTCGGGTTATCCAATCCAGTCCCGATATCAACCTGGCGATTGTCGGCGGCAGGGGCGCCGAGGAAGACAACAGCGCCGAGTTGCACGCGCTGGCGCGCCGGCTCGGGCTGTCGGACCGCGTCGCATTCGTCGGGGCAAAGCCGCCGGACGAGGTCGCGTTGTGGCTGGCGGCGGCGGATCTCTTCATCCTCGCCAGCGACTTCGAGGGTTGCCCGAACGTCATTCTCGAAGCAATGAGTTGCGGCCGGCCGATCGTTGCGACGAAGGTCGGCGACGTCGCGCGCATGGTGCCGAGCTTCGCCGGCGTGCTGTTTGACGACCCGGAAAACGATGCGGCGCTGGCCGAATGCATCGTTGCCGCGTTAGGTCGGACTTGGGACGAATCGCGCATCCGCGAGCATGTCGCGGCGCGATCCTGGGACGCAGTTGCAGAAGCCGTCGCGGCACAATGGCGCCTGGCGGTTGATCCGAACACGACGACGGGCCGGCTTTGCTGCACCGTCGCACCCTCGGATGCGCCGGCCGCGGTCGCCGCAGAGCGTCAAAGCGAATGATGCGGCGCTAAGAGACAAGCGCAACCGGCGAACGAGCCATACGACCGTTTTATCCCCGCGACGCAGTCTTCGCCGGCGCGGCCAGCCAGCGCACGACCCATTGCGACAGATGGCCCGTCTTTGCCAGGAAACCGTTCATGATCTGCAATGTTGCGTTCGGACCGCTGGCGGTACGGACGGTGACGGCGGCAAGAACCGGCGAGCGGGGGGTGCGACGCACCGAATTCAGCGCCTGATCGATGCGGGCCTTTATGCCCGACCCACTCGGCTGCCCGTTGAGCCACAGCGCGGTGGCGACCGCCATCTCGCGTCGATCGCCGATCGCCAATTCGGTAATCTGCCAGACCGGCGCGCGCGACCCGGCGCCGGCGCGGAAACCGGCGGTCTGCAGCGGATCTCCAGGCGGGCTCGCGATGGCGTTCAGCGACGCAAACAGCGGCCGCACGCCGATTCGCGGCGAAAAGCGGTAAAAGGTCAAACGAAAGGCCGTGCCATCGCAGTCATAGAGAGCCGAACCGGCGGCGCTGGCAGCAATCGCGGTGTCCGCCGCCGTGCCGGCCGTTGTCGGACCGCTGCAGCCCGGGATCGCCGGCATCGGAATGGCAGCAGCGGCGAGGAATGCGGCGTCGAGGCGGTTCATATAGTCGGCGGCCACACTTGGCAGCGCAGCCAAAAACACGGTCGCCGCCAACGCTATCGCCGCAGGGACATCGACGCGGCCAGAGGCCGGCGGCGCAACGCCGCCCGTCCAGTTCGGCTGCTGCCGGAAGCGGAAGCCGATCAGGATCAGCATGGCGCCGACGATGACGTAAAAGCCCCAGCCCCAGATCACGTGGTCGGCCTCGACCGCCCGCAGGTTTCCCCAGAAATGTGCGATGAGGATCGTCCCGAAGACGCGGAAACAGTTGGCAACGATCGCCAGGGCGACGGCAAAGATGGTGAACACCAGGCGGCGCAACGGGCTCGTATACATGATGCAGCCATAGAGCACGCCGAATGCCGCCGACGCGATCAGGAAACGCAGCCCGGAACAGGCCGTGTGGACGAGAAACGAGCCTTGCGGGATCTCGATGATGATCCCGTCCGTGAAGGTCGGGATCCCGACCAGCTTAAGGCCGAAGGTGGCAAAATCGACGACCAGCGTTTGCAGCGGTGCGACGAGGAATTCGCCGAACGGCACGAGGAAATAAAGGTAAAGCAACGGCGCGGCGAGGGAGCGCCAGGCGGCCGGTCCGATAATGGCCAGAACCATGATCTGGAACAGGGTCATCGCCGCGAGTTGCCGGGCTTCGAAAATGCCGAGACGGTCGGCCGCGAACCATGCCGCCGCCATCGGAACGGCAAACAGGGCGATCCACGGGCTGGGTCGTGGCAGCGTTGCAGCGATCGCCTGCCGCCGCTCCCACGCGAGATAGGCGCAGACCGGGAGAACGAGATAGCAATGATCGTAAGCGTCCGAGTTGGCCCACACCTGGACCGCCAATACGATCTCGGCGCGGAAAAGGTAACCGAACGCACAGACTCCGATAGCCAGCGCGATGCCGGCGATGATCCAGTCGCGCCGCGCCGGGACCAATTCCGCTATGGCCGTCGCCGGCGCCGAGGGGGTATTCGCCATCGTGCTCGAATGCTCCGTCTCTGTTGCGGATTCCCCCGTCAAACCACGCGCCTTTGGCCTGTTCTTTCCGCGGCCGTGCCGGTTTGCGACAGTCAACATCAACGTTGTTCGCGCCGCGTTCGCCGGGTGACGCCACCGGGCGAGGGCCTCCAAACAGCTTATTTCGGAATACATTGTCGCTGCTCGAAGCTTGCCAAATGAATAAGACAAGTGCGATGCAACCGCAATCGAGAGCGGCGCGTCGATCGGCAACGGCTTCCGGATTTCGCGATCGAGCGATTTTGCCGACCGGCGGGATCGCCGCGAATGCCGCGAGTCGCCCTGTTCGCCGGCAAGTCTTGGCGTCGCCATTCAAGAACTCGCTGCGGACTTTGCCAAAAGGCTGCCGGTTGACAGCCCGGTCGCGTCTTGTATTGCTCGCAGCCGCATCGCCCCGGCCGCCCAGTCATCGGTGTTCCATGTTCACTACGTCGGCCAGGCGCTCGATCGGCTGCTGGCCGCGGACGGCGGGGTTCCCGCGGGTATCGGCATGGAGGACGCGGATCGTGCTGACAGAGGCCGACGAGGGGCCGCGGTGTCCTCGCGCCGAGCAGCGCGCTGCCGCGTTCCCGACCGGGTCGACGCGCGCTGTCACCGGACAAAAGGCGCCCACGGTTCCGGCAGGAAGCAGGCCGCCGTGCTCGGCGGCGGCGCAATGATCGACCGGCCCATTGCAACGCTGATGCGGCGGGGCGGCCCATTGTGACCGGCGGGCAGGCCCTTGTCCTTGGCGATGACACCCGCAGCTTTCTCGCCATCGTGCGGTCGCTGGGACGCCGCGGCGTCGTCGTGCATGCCGCGCCGGCGAACTTCCGCTCGCCCGCCTTGCGGTCGCGGTATATCGCGGCGATCCACGAGCTGCCGCCGTGGATGGGCGACGGCGCCCATTGGTTGGCCGCGATGGACGGGCTGCTGCGGTCGGCGCGCTATGACATCGTCATTCCGTGCAACGAAACGGCGTTGCTGCCGCTGCGGCGCCATCGAGAAACACTATCGAGGCTGACGGTCCTTGCCATTCCGGACGATCGCGCTATCAGGGTGCTGTTCGACAAGCACGCGACACGCGAGTTGGCGCGCGAGACGGGAGTGCCGGTCGCGGCCGGCCGGCTCGCCCGGCCGGATGACAACGCCGAAGAGGTGCTGGCGGAGTTCGGCGCGCCGGTCGTAGTGAAACCCCGCCGATCCTATTCGCTCGATACGCTGGCCGCGCGCGGCAGCGTGCACGTTGTCGCGGCGGCAGACCGACTTGCAAGCCTGCTGCGCGCTTGCGATCCCGAGGAAACGATCATCGAAGGGTTCTTTGCCGGACGCGGCGTCGGAGTGTCACTGCTGGCCAGCCGCGGTCGCGTGCTGCAGGCGTTCGAACACCACCGGGTTCGCGAGATCGCCGGTGCCAGCTTCTACCGCGTGTCGGCGCCGCTGACGCCCGATCTGACGCGCGCCTGCGCGGCGATTGTCGCGGCGCTGCACTACACCGGCCTCGCGATGTTCGAATTCAAAGTGAACCCCGCCGGCGGCTGGATCCTGCTCGAAATCAATGCCCGCCCGTGGGGTTCGCTGCCGCTGCCGCTGGCGCTCGGCATCGATTTTCCGTACCGCTGGTATCGCCTGTTGACGGCTGCCGAAGAGACGCCGGAGGTCGGCTACAGCGCTGGGATCTACGCCCGTAATCTGATCCCCGACCTGCGTCAATCGCTGATCGAGGCCAAAAGCCGCCAACTCGGCCGCCTGGATCAGGCGTGGTTCATGACCCGCCGCCTGGCCGAACTGTCACGCCTGCTGAGCGGCAGGGAAGTCAGCGATAACCTGGTGCGCGACGATCCCCGCCCTGGCGTCGTCGAATTGTTTGATTTGAGCCGGGCGGCGTTGCGCCGCGCCGCTCGGCGATTGCCCGGTGCCCCCTCCCGGCGGCAGCGCCGCGCCCGCGCCCGCGCGCGGATCGCGGCGCTGCGG
>JASIAN010000123.1 GCA_030042035.1 Alphaproteobacteria bacterium
AGCGCGACAAACGCCGTCTCGGCGCCGCCGAGCGGCCCCGCCGCGGCGCTCACCCCATCGAACGGGATGCCGTCGTCGGCCATCACGACGCGGGCCACGAATCAGCGCTCCAGCCGCGCCTTCAAATGGGACCGGCGCGCAGCAGCCAGGCGAGCATCGGGATGGCGCTCGATCAGAGGCGACAGGAGGCCGGTGGACAGCACGGCGTCGCCGATGCGGCTGGCGGTCTGCAACAGGATGCGCATCCTCCCCCGCTTCTAGCCCGCGGGCCGCGTCTTGCCAAGCAAACCGGCCGCCTCCACCTGTAGTCGATGGCGGACGCGAATTTCACGATCCTCGAGGCCCGCGGCGTCCTGGCGGTCGCGGGGCCGGAGCGGCGCACGTTCCTGCAAGGCCTGGTGTCGAATGACGTCGTGCGGATCGCCGGCGATCGCGCCGTCTATGGCGCGCTGCTGACCGCGCAGGGCAAGTACCTGCACGATTTCGTCATGGTCGAACAGGCCGACGAATTCTGGCTCGACGGCGAGGCGGCGCGGCTTGCCGATCTGAAGCGGCGGCTTGCGATGTACCGGCTGCGCGCCAGGGTCGAGATCGCCGAACGGCCGGATTTGGCGGTCGCCGCCGTCTACGGCGACGCCGCGCTCGCGGCGCTCGGCCTGCCGAACGAACCCGGCGCGGCGCGGCCCGCCGATCGCGGTGTCGCGCTCGTCGATCCCCGGCTCGCCGCGCTCGGCGCCCGGCTTGTCGCGGATCGCGGCGATCTTGGCCGCGTCGGCGCCGCGTTTATACCGAGCGATTTTGCCGCTTACGACCGGCACCGGCTCGCGCTTGGCGTGCCGGACGGCAGCCGCGATCTGGTGCCGGAAAAATCCATCCTGCTGGAAGCCGGGTTCGACGAACTCAATGGCGTCGATTGGCAGAAGGGCTGCTATGTCGGGCAGGAATTGACCGCGCGGACAAAGTATCGCGGCCTCGTCAAACGCCGGCTGTTCCCGGTCGAGATCGCCGGCGCGCCGCCCGAACCGGGCGCGACCATCAGCGCGAACGGGCATGCCGCCGGCGAGATGCGTTCCTCGCAGCGCGGCCTTGGCATCGCGCTGCTGCGCCTCGACGCGGTCGCGGGCGGTGGCCGGCTGGAGGCCCAAGGCGCGAGGCTGACGCCGCTCATGCCGCCTTGGATGCGCCTTCCCGACGCCTAGATGCCGCCGCTGCTCGTCATCGACGGCGACAATTTCGCGCATCGCGCCTATCACGCGCTGCCGAAGACGATCCGCCGCGCCGACGGAGGCGGCGCCGGCGCGATCGTCGGCTTCGCCAATTTCCTGTTGCGTTTCTACCAGGACGCGCGGCCGCGCGCGGTGCTCGTCGGCTGGGACACGCTGACGGCGCCGACCTACCGGCAAACGCTGTATCCGGCCTATCAGGGCGGCCGCGAATTCGCCGACGACCTGGTCGAGCAGCTTGCGGTCCTGCCGACGTTCATCGCCGCCTGCGGCTTTGTCAATGCCAAGGCGGCGGGCTATGAGGCCGACGATTTCCTCGCCGCCGCGGTCGCGGCCGAGGAGGCGAGGGGAGGGGGTGTGCTGGTCGCGAGCGGCGATCGCGACGCGTTCCAGCTGGCGTCGGACAAGACGACGATCCTGCATCCGCTGAAGGCCGGCGAACTCGCCCGTATCGGCCCCGCCGAGGTGCGGGCACGCTATGGCGTCGAACCGCGTCAGGTGCCGGATTTCATCGCCTTGCGCGGCGATCCGGCCGACCGGCTGCCGGGCGCCCGCGGCGTCGGCGCAAAGGGGGCGGCGGCGCTGCTGCGCAAATACCCAACGCTCGAAGCGGCATTGGCCGCCGGCCAACTGGCCGCGCAGGCCGAGGAGTTGCGGCTTTACCGCCGCATCGCGACAATGGATCGGGCGGCGCCAGTTCCGCCGTTGCCGGACCAGGCGCCGAGCTGGGACCGCGCTGCAAGGCTGGCGCGCGACTGGCGGCTCACCCGCCTCGCCGACCGCCTCGCCGAACTCTCATCCGCGGGCGGTCTGTCAGGATCGGTTGCGGGTGTGAGCGGCATCGCGGCAGACAGCCGGCGTTCCATTTGACCGGGCCGGTCGCGACCGCGTGCAGCCGCGACCGCCGTCATCCCGGCAGCAATGCGAAGAGGCCCGCGGCGGCGAGCAGCAGCGGCACCGGATGGAGCCGCGGCCAGCGCAGCAGCACAATAGTCGCCGCCAGCGCCGCGGCCCATTGCGGCCAACCGCCCGGCGAGAGACGCAACACGGCGACGCCGCCCGCCAGGAACAGGCCGCCCGCGACCGGCGCCAAGCCCCGCTCGATCGCTGCGTGCCATGCCGCGCCGCGCCAGCGGCCCCACAGCCGTCCGGCAGCGTAGACGATGACGGCGCTCGGCAGATGGAAGGCAACTGCGGCCGCCGCGGCGCCGGCGATGCCGGCGGCCTGCCAGCCGATCAGCGCCGCCAGCATCGAGCCCGGCCCCGGCGCTGCGCGCGACAAGGCGAACAGATCGGCGAATTGGCGCGCGCTCGTCCAGTGATGCACCGCGACCGATTGCTGCGCGATTGCCGCCAGCACCGCATTGCCGCCGCCGAACGACACGAGCGACAGCGGCATGAAGACGAGCACCAGCGCAAGAATCGCGTCGCCCGATCCGCCGCGCATGTCAATGCCGCCCGATCTTGACAAATGCCAGCGCGATGCTGAGCGGCGCCAGCACCGCGACGACCGGCAGGATCGGCCAGCCGAGCAGCCCGACGCTGACCGCCGTCGCCGCGGCGATCGCGATCGCCGCGGGGCTGCGCGCACCGTGCCTGAGGCTGTGCAGCCCGGTCGCCAAGGTCAGCCCGACGACTGCCGCGGCGACGCCGTCGAGCATGCGATAGACGATCGGATTGCGGCCGATCCCGGCATAGACTGCGGCGATCGCCAAGACGATCGCGAACGGCCCGCCGAGCAGGCCGGCGAGCGCTGCCGTGGCGCCCGCGGCGCCGCGCAGGCGCTGCCCGATCAGCGCCGTCATTTTGACGCCGTTGGAGCCGGGCGTGACCTGCGCGACCGCCAGCATCGCGAGAAAGGATTCGTCATCGATCCAGCGGCGTTTCAAGACCATCTCGCGATACAGCCAGCCGGCCATGCCGCCGCCGAAGCTGGTGCAGCCGAGCTGCAGAAAGACGGCGAAGATGCGGAGGAGCGCGATCGGCGGCGCCGCGGCCGGCGTCGCCTCCCGGTCGCGATGCGGCGCGGGGGTCTCTGGCATGAGCCGACCTTAGCACCGAATTCGCGGAATAGGCGCTCGCGGCGGCCGCATGGCAGAGCCTCCGCGCAAGGCGTGTTCGGTCGCCACGCGCCGCCGCCGCACAGGAGCGGTAAGGGCTTGAAAACGCGGCAGCCGCGGGCCGTCGCGTCAGGCGCGCGGCCGTTGACAGGCGCGCGGGGGCTGATTATGGTCGCGCCGCCTCAGCCGGGTGGCGGCCGAGGCAAACGGCTGCGCATGCGATCGATGAGCGAAAGCGGGCCACCCGAGCCGTTGCAGCGGCTCGGCGAGCGGATCGACAAGGCGCGCTTGCAGGCAGGCGAGGGCAAGCCGAAGCGGGGCGACGTCACCTCCGGCGGTGCGCTCGGGTTTGGTCTGCGGGTCAGCATCGAAATGGTCTCCGCGCTGATCGTCGGGGTTGGTCTGGGATGGCTGGCCGATCATTTCCTCGGGAGCCGCCCCTGGGGGATCATTGCCGGGTTCCTGCTCGGCAGTGCGGCGGGTTTCGTGAACGTGTTTCGGGCGGCACAAGGCATGGGCCGGTCGCCGCCCGGCGGCGGCCGCGGATGAGGCGATTGCAGCGGCGGATATTGCGCCCTTGGAGATTGACGTGGCGGATGTGAGCGCACCTTTGGAGCAGTTTGTGGTCAAGCCGTTGATCCCGCTCCATCTTGGCTCTTATGACATTTCCTATACGAACTCGGCGCTGTTGATGACGATCATTGCGGCGCTGATCATGCTGCTGCTGCTCGGTGCTACAAGCCGCCGCGCCCTGGTGCCGCCGCGCCTGCAATCGCTCGCCGAACTGTCTTATGAATTCGTCATCGGCATGGTCCGCCAGGAAATCGGCGACGAAGGCATCGCCTTTTTCCCGCTCGTCTTCTCGATCTTCATGTTCGTTTTATTTGCCAATTTCATTGGCCTGATCCCGTTCAGTTTCAGCGTGACCGGCCAGATCGTGGTAACCGCGACGCTGTCGATTTTTGTCATCGTGCTGTGCACAATCGTCGGTTTTGTGCGGCACGGTGTGCATTTCTTCCATTTCTTCCTGCCGCCGGGGGCGCCGCTCTATATGGCGCCGGTCATCGTTCCGATCGAGGTGATTTCCTACCTGTCGCGCCCGGTCAGCCTCAGCATCCGTTTGTTCGCCAACATGATGGCCGGCCACACGATGATGGCGGTATTTGCCGGCTTCACGATCACCCTCGGCATCTTCGGCTTCTTCCCGATCGCGATCAATGTCGCGATGTTTGCTCTCGAGGTCATTGTCTGCGCGCTGCAGGCCTATGTATTTGGCATTCTTACGGTGCTTTATCTGCGCGATGCGATCCACATGCATTGATCGCAGATTCGCTCGCCGGCTGTTGCTCACCCCTGACAAAGGAACATGACCATGGACCCAGCTGCCGCCAAACTGATTGGCGCCGGCCTCGCCGCGATCGGCGTGCTCGGCGCCGGCATCGGCATCGGCAACATCTTCGGCACGCTCGTCACGTCGATTGCCCGCAACCCCGCGGCGCGCGACCAGGTGTTCGGCATCGGCATGCTCGGCTTTGCGTTGACCGAGGCCGTCGCGCTCTACGCGCTGCTGATCGCCTTTCTCGTCCTCTACTCGGTCTAGCCGGGGCGCCGGGTTCGCGCCATGCCGCAACTCGATCCGGCGGTGTTCGTGCCGCAGATATTCTGGCTGGTGGTCATCTTTGTCGTGCTGTTTCTGCTGATGCAGCTGGTCGCGGCGCCACGGATCGGGCAGGTTCTCGAGCGGCGCCGGCAGGCGCTCGACGATGATCTCGGCCGCGCTGCGCAGCTGAAGGCCGAGGCCGAGGGCGTGCTCGGCGCCTACGAAAAGGCGCTGGCAAATGCGCGCGTCGAGGCGCAGGCGACGCTGCGGCAGATCTCGGAGCAGATGGCGGCGCAGGCCGCCGCGCGGCAGCGCCAGCTCACGGCCGCGCTGGCCGCGCAGATCGCGGCGGCAGAACAGCGCATCGCCGCCGGCAAGGAGGCCGCGCTCGCCGATATCCGCAGCGTCGCCGTCGATGTCGGCCAAGCGGTCGTCGAAAAGCTGACCGGCACACGGCCGCCACCCGAGCGCATGGAAGCGGCGGTCGCCGGCACGCTGGCCAGGCGGGCGGGCTGATGCATCTGTTCGCCAATCCGGAATTCTGGGTTGCGGTGGCCGGCGCGGTGTTCCTCGCGGTTGTCTGGCGGCCGGCGCGCCGCTCGCTCTTGGGCGGCCTCGACGCGCGCGCCGCGCGCATCCGCGGCGAACTCGACGAGGCGCGGCGGCTGCGCGAGGAGGCCGAGCAGCTGCTTGCCGGCTATCGCCGAAAAGAGCATGAGGCGGCGGCCGAGGCCGAGGCGATCATTGCCCAGGCGCAGGCGGAAGCCCGGCGCGTCGCCGAACAGTCCGCCCGCGATCTGGAAGAGGCATTGGCGCGCCGCCAGCGATTGGCCGAAGAGCGCATCGCCCAGGCCGAGGCGAAGGCGATCGGCGAAATCCGCGCCGTTGCCGTCGATGTCGCGATCGCCGCGGCGCGCGATGTCATCGCCGCCGAGACCGACGCCTCGCGCGGCGCCACGCTCATCGATTCCGCCATCGCCGCATTGCCGGAACGCCTGCGCTGACGCTAACCCTCGGCGCGTGCGGCCTGCACTCGCCCCTTCCATCGGCCGCCGCGCCCGCGCCAATACTGGATCGCCGAGCCGACCGTCGCCGCCGTGTAAAACAGCGCGGCGAGCGGCAGCAGCGGCGCCCGCAGCGGCGAGCATTCGTAGCGGCGCAGCAGCGGCAGATAAGCGAGGCTCATCATCGCCCAGGCCGCGCCGGCAAAGAGCCTGGCCGGCATCGGCCCGAGCGCGACGAGCAGCGGCGGCGCGACATAGATGACGCCCATCAGCACGACCGTCGCGACGAGCGCCGGCGCCGAATAGCCGAGCTGGGCGAAGGCGCAGCGCGCGATCATGTCCCAGATCGGCCGCCACGAACGGTATTCGCGCAGGCTGCGCGCGGCGCCCTCGGGCCCCCTCGGCGCCGCGCCGAGCCAGATGGGCCCGTGCGCCTTGAGGCGGCGGGCGAGGGCGCAGTCGTCGATGAGCTCGTGGCGGATGCTGTCGACGCCGCCGATCCGGTCGAGCGCGGCTCGGCGCACCAGCATGCAGCCGCCGGCCGCGGCCGCGACGGAGGAGCGCCGGTCGGCAACCCAGCGCGGCGGATAGAGCTTGAAGAAGAAGAACACAAAGGCCGGGATCAGCAGGCGTTCCCAGGCGCTGCGGCAGTTGAGCCGTACCATCAGCGACACGAGATCCCAGCCGCCGGCGCGGGCGCGGCTGACGAGATCGGCGAGGTTGTGCGGCGGATGCAGGATGTCGGCGTCGGTCAGCAGCAGGTAATCGGGGAGGAACCGGCGGGCCACATCGATGCCGTGGCGCATCGCCCATAATTTGCCGGTCCAGCCGGCCGGCAGCGGCGGCGCCGCGACGACGGTCAGAAGCTCGGCCGCGCCAGCCGTCGCGGCGGCTTCGCGCGCGATAGCGGCGGTGCCGTCGCTGCTGTGGTCATCGACAACGACGATGCGAAAGCCGCCGGCGTAACGCTGCGCCAGCAGCGAGGCGACCGCGGCGCCGATCGACGCCGCTTCGTCGCGCGCCGGGATCACGGCGACGACCGAAGACGCCGCCGCCGCGCCGCCGCCGGCCGGCGGCGGCACCTGCCGCCAGAAGCCGCCGCGCAGTGCGATCAGATAAAACCACATCGCCGCCGCCGCTGCGGCGAGGATTGTTGCCGTCATCCCGGCTCCCCTCGAGGCCGCCTTCAGTCGGCGGAAGCGGCCTTTGCCGCCTTGCCGCTGTCGTTGCCGCGCGCGGCCGAGGCCGTCTCGATGCTCGCCAGATGCGCGGCGGTGTTGATGATCGCGGTGTGCGAGAACGCCTGCGGGAAGTTGCCGAGCAGGAGGCCGGCCTTCGGGTCGTACTCCTCGGCCAGCAGGCCGAGGTCGTTTCTGATCGCGAGCAGGCGCTCGAACCAGTCGATCGCTTCCTCGCATGTGGTCCCGCCACTGCGCTCGGGCCGCCGAGATGGCTGCGCACCCGCGGGATAGCACGGCCGTCATCGAAGCGCAGCACGATCTCGGTGCGCATCGCGACATGGCCGCGGTCGCCGCGCACCAGGCGGATCAGGTCCACCTGGGCCTCGCCCTCACCCGACAGCGCCATGAAATCGACAATCGTAACCGCGCCTTCGGCGGTTTCGAACGTCGTCTCAAGGATGCCGGTGTCGCCGCGGTAGCAGCGGCTGGTGCGCGCGTTCGGGTCCTGCGGCGCGATGAGCCAGCGGCCGTGCTGTGGTTCGCCGAGCAGTGCGGCAAATACCGCCTCTGCATCGAATCGCGGCAGGCACAACCAATCGATCGAGCCGATGATGCCGTAATCTTCGATCGGCACGGTCATTCGTTGTCCCTCGGCGATCCTGCCCATCCGACAACGCCTGCGCCGATCTTCCGTCCCGCGCCGGCCTGCGGCGCCGAGCGCACAAAAAGAAGGCAGGGCGCCCGCCCTGCCAGCTTTTCCTTGCGAATTTTTCTTCGCCGGAACCCAACGGTTACCGGTACTAGTCGTAACCTCCCCAAACTCGGGCCGGGCCAATGCCCTGGCATGTTATGACCCTACGATAGTACGCATATCGCCGCACCGGGTCACGCGGTTTTTTCGCTTCGCTGGCTTTTTTGCCGGCATCCCGATACTAGATGCCGAAAATTGCGCCCGCGAGCGAGCCCAAATCCGATGCGCCTCTCACAATATTTCCTGCCGCTGTTGCGCGAAAACCCGGCCGAGGCGCAGATCGTCTCGCATCGGCTGATGCTGCGCGCCGGCATGATCCGGCAATCTTCGGCCGGCATCTATTCCTGGCTGCCCTTGGGGCTGCGCGTCCTGAAGCGGGTCGAACAGATCGTGCGCGAGGAGCAGGACCGTTCGGGCGCGCAGGAAATCCTGATGCCGACGATCCAGCCGGCCGAGCTGTGGCGCGAGAGCGGCCGCTATGAGGATTACGGCAAGGAGATGCTGCGCATCACCGATCGCCACGACCGCGAAATGCTGTACGGGCCGACGAATGAAGAGCTGATCACCGCGATCGTCCGCGACGCGATCAAGAGCTACCGCGATCTGCCGAAGAACCTCTACCACATCCAGTGGAAATTTCGCGACGAGGTGCGGCCGCGCTTCGGCGTCATGCGCGGCCGCGAGTTCCTGATGAAGGACAATTACAGCTTCGACCTCGATCCCCAGGGCGCCAAACATTCCTACAACAAGATGTTTGTCGCGTATCTGCGCACCTTCGCCCGCATGGGCCTCAAGGCGATCCCGATGCGCGCCGATACCGGGCCGATCGGCGGTGATCTCAGCCATGAATTCCAAATACTCGCGGAGACCGGCGAGAGCGAAGTCTTCTGCGACCGCCTGTGGCTGGCGACCGACATCCTGGCCGAGGCCGAGGAGCTCAATTACGACAGCGACCTCGAACCGTTTTTCCGCCATTGGACGAGCCTCTACGCCGCGACCGACGAGATGCACAGGCCGGAGACTTGCCCGTTGCCGCCCGACCAGCTGGTCAGCGCCCGCGGCATCGAAGTCGGCCACATCTTCTATTTCGGCACCAAGTATTCGGTGCCGATGGGTGCCGTCGTCGCCGGCGCCGGCGGCGAGGAGGTGCCGCTCGAGATGGGGTCCTACGGCATTGGCGTCTCTCGCCTTGTCGGCGCCCTGATCGAAGCCAACCACGACGATGCCGGCATCATCTGGCCGGAGACCGTCGCGCCGTTCCGCTTGGGCCTCATCAACCTGCGCCCGTCGGACAAAGCATGCCGCAACGCGGCCGACGAGCTTTACGCGAAATTGCGCGGCGCCGGCGTCGAGGTTTTGTATGATGACCGCGAGGAAAGTCCCGGCGCCAAATTCGCTGCGATGGACCTGATCGGCCTCCCCGACCAATTGATCCTCGGACCCCGCGGCCTTGCCGCCGGCACGATCGAGTGGAAGCGCCGCCGCACCGGCGCCCGCCACGAACTACCGCTGGAAACGGCAGTCGCGAAATTCGCCGCGACGCAACGAGAGGCGCGCTGAGTGGCCATCAACGATATCGTCTCCGAAGATATTGCCGGGCAGGCGGGGTTCGACATGGCGAACTTGCGCCCGGAACGCACTGGGCTGCCGTTTGTCGTGTTCGTCTCGCAAAAGGGCGGCGCCCGCCACGATGTGCGGATCAAGCTTGCCCGCGCGCCGCGCGTGCGCCCGGGGAACATGATCACGGTCGCGGTACGCCCGGTGCCGCGGGTGATCCGTGGCGCGATCAGTCCGCGCGAATTCGACCTGATCCGCCGCTGGATCGAGCTGAACACCGAGACGCTCGTCCGCTATTGGAACGGCGACATCGAATATACCGAAGACGTACTGGCAGCCTTGAAGCCGCTCCCGGAGAGGGATCGCGCGTGATCTTCGGCGCGTTCGAGCGGATGGTCGCGTTCCGCTATCTCAGAGCGCGGCGGCAGGAGGGGTTTGTCTCGGTCATTGCAATCTTCTCGCTCGCCGGCATCGCGCTCGGCGTCGCGACGTTGATCATCGTCATGTCGGTCATGAACGGCTTCCGCGCCGATCTGGTCGGCCGCATCCTCGGCCTCAACGGCGATCTTGCGGTTTATGGCGAGACCAGCCGGATGACCGATTTCGCGGCCGTCGCCGCGCAGGTGCGGCGCGTGCCGGGCGTCATCAGCGCGACACCCCTCGTCGAAGGCCAGGTCATGGCAACGAGCGCCAGCGGCGCGGCCGGCGCCTTGGTGCGTGGCATCCGGCCCGCGGATATCCGCGCCCGCAAGCTCATCGCCAGTCACATCGTGCAAGGCTCGCTGGCCGGGTTTGGCGACGACGGCATTGCGCTCGGCGACCGGCTGGCGGCGCAGCTCGGCGTACATGTCGGCGGCAAGGTGACGCTGATCTCGCCCGAGGGCACCGACACTGCGTTCGGCACCTTGCCGCGGCTCAAGACCTACCATGTCGTCGCGCTGTTCGACGTCGGCTTCTACGAATACGACAACACGTTCATTTACATACCGCTGCAGGCGGCGCAGGTCTTTTTCAAATTGCCGGGCGCGGTCAGCTATCTCGAAGTCTTCGTCAAGAATGCCGATGCGGCGAGCCGCGAAGCTGGCCGGATTGACGCGGCGCTCGGCGGCAATGCCCGCATCCTCGACTGGCAGAAGGCTAATTCGAGCCTTGTCACGGCGGTCGAAATCGAGCGCAACGTCATGTTCCTGATCCTGACGCTGATCATCGTGGTCGCCGCCTTCAACATCATCTCCGGCATGATCATGATGGTGAAGGACAAGGGCCGCGACATCGCGATCCTCCGCACGATGGGCGCTTCGCGCGCCATGATCCTGCGGATTTTCATGCTGTCGGGCGCCTCGATCGGCGTCGTCGGCACGCTTGCCGGCTTTCTGCTCGGCCTCGTCATCACAAAAAACCTGGAGGCGATCCGGCAATTCCTGCAAAGCATCCTGCACGTCAACCTGTTCTCCGCCGAGATCTACTTCTTCACGCGGATCCCGGCGCGCATCGATACAAGCGAGGTCGCCGCGGTCGTCATCATGGCGCTGGCGCTGTCGTTTCTCGCGACACTCTACCCGTCGTGGCGGGCCGCCCGCCTCGACCCGGTCGAGGGTCTGCGCTACGAATGACCGCGGAATGACCGCTCCCCAAACACGTCATTCCCGCGAAAGCGGGAACCTAGGGGCCGAAGGCGAGGCGCTTGCCCTGGGTCCCCGCTTGCGCCGGGACGACGCTGAGGGTGAACCAGAATTACGGCAGCCCGCGCTCGAATTGTGCGGCGTCACAAAGTCGTTCCGTCAGGGCGGTGCCGACCTGCATGTGCTGAACGGCGTCGATCTGGCGCTGAAGCCGGGCGAGATCGTCGCGCTTGTCGGCCCGTCGGGCGCCGGCAAATCGACGCTCTTGCATGTCGCCGGCCTGTTGGAACGGCCGAGCAGCGGCGCTGTCGTCATTGCCGGGCAACAATGCGGCGCCCTCGGTGACGACCAGCGCACCGAGTTGCGCCGCCGCGCGCTCGGCTTCGTCTATCAGTTCCATCATCTGCTGCCCGAGTTCTCGGCGCTCGAAAACGTCATGCTGCCGCAGATGATCGCCGGCATGCCGCGCGCCACCGCCCGCCGCAAGGCCGAAGCGCTGCTCGGCGAGGTCGGCCTGGCAGCGCGGCTCGCGCACCGGCCGGCGCGGCTTTCCGGCGGCGAACAGCAGCGGGTCGCAATCGTCCGCGCGCTCGCCAACGACCCGCAGGTACTGCTGGCCGACGAGCCGACCGGCAATCTCGATCACTTAACGGCCGACGGCGTCCTCGACACATTGCTCGCGATCGTCCACCGCAGCGGTCTCGCGGCGCTGATCGCAACCCACAATCTCGATCTCGCCCGCCGCCTCGACCGCATCGTCGCGCTCGCCGACGGCCGCCTCACGCCGGGCGATGTTCTATAATTGTTCTTGACAGCGACCGCTCTACTGCGTATAAGGGGGTGCGAATCGAGCGGCGCGGTACCGGCGGTGCCGAGCTGTTGACCGCTCGTGCAGCGCCAGCGTGTCTGTGCGTCCGGAGCCGAGGCTGGCCTCGGTCGGCCGCCGTGACATGCTGGAGCGATACGAACGCAAACCGGTTGGCCGACAGATGCCGCTCGCCGATTTCATCCATCTGCGCACCCATTCGGCCTATTCGCTGTCTGCGGGCGCGATCAAGGTCAAGGAACTGGTGCAGTTGTGCCGCGCCGAGGCGATGCCGGCGGTCGCGATCACCGATAGCGGCAACCTGTTCGGCGCGCTCGAATTTGCCACCGCCTGCGCCGAATCGGGCATCCAGCCGATCATCGGCGTCGAGTTGGCGCTTGCAGCCGAGCCGGACCGCGCGCCGCGCGGCGGCAACGGCAGCGCGCTGGCGGAGCCCGATCGCCTCGTGCTGCTGGTCCAAAGCGAAGCCGGCTACCGCAACCTGATGGGCCTGACGAGCCGCGCCTATCTCGACGGCGAGGCCGGCGCCGAGCCGGCGGTCTCGCTCACTGATCTCGCCGCCGCGAGCGATGGCCTCCTATGCCTTGCCGGTGGCGCCGGCGGCCCCATTGGCCGCCTCGTCGGCGAGGGCCAGAGCGCGGCGGCCGAGGCCCTGCTGGCGGCGCTGCAGCAGGCATTTCCCGGCCGGCTCTATATCGAATTGCAGCGCCACGGCATGGCCGAAGAAATGCGCTGCGAGGCCGGCCTCATCGATCTCGCCTATGCCCGCGACGTGCCGCTCGTCGCGACCAACAACGCCTATTTCCCGGACCGCGAGTTCTACGAGGCGCATGACGCGCTGCTCTGCATCGCGCAGGGCCGCGCGGTCGCCGACGAGGACCGGAAGCGCCTGACGCCTCACCATTATTTCCGCCCGGCGGCGGAGATGCGGGCGCTCTTCGCCGATCTGCCCGAGGCCTGCGACAACACACTTACGATCGCCCGCCGCTGCGCTTTCATGCCGCAGCCGCGCCGGCCGATCCTGCCGGCCTTCCCGCTGCCCGACGGCACCGACGAGGAGCGGGCGCTGCGCCGCGCGGCCGAAGAAGGGCTGGCGGCGCGCCTCGCGGCACCCAATTTTGCCGGCGGCGATGCGGCACCCTATCGCGAGCGGCTCGCGTTCGAACTCGACATGGTCGTCAAGACCGGCTTTGCCGGCTATTTCCTGATCGTCGCCGACTTCATCCAATGGGCAAAGCGGCAGGGGATTCCGGTCGGGCCCGGGCGCGGCTCGGGCGCCGGCTCGGTTGTCGCCTGGGCCTTGACGATCACCGACCTCGATCCGCTGCGCTTCGGCCTGCTGTTCGAGCGGTTTCTCAACCCCGAGCGCGTGTCGATGCCGGATTTCGACATCGATTTCTGCCAGGACCGGCGCGACGAGGTGATCCGCTACGTACAGCAGAAATACGGCCGCGACCGGGTGGCGCAGATCATCACGTTCGGCAAGTTGCAGGCGCGCGCCGTGCTGCGCGATGTCGGGCGCGTGCTTGGCATGCCCTATGGCCAGGTCGATCGGCTGTGCAAGCTGGTGCCGAACAACCCCGCCCACCCGGTCTCGCTCGCCAAGGCGATCGCCGGCGAGCCGCAACTGCAGCAGCAGCGCGACAGCGACGAGACCGTCGCGCGGCTCATGACGATCGCGCTGAAGCTGGAGGGCCTCTACCGCCACGCCTCGACGCATGCCGCCGGCATCGTCATCGGCGACCGGCCGCTCGCCGAGCTGGTGCCGCTTTACCGCGACCCGCGCTCCGACCTGCCGGCCACCCAGTTCAATATGAAGTGGGTGGAACTCGCCGGCCTCGTCAAATTCGACTTTCTCGGCCTCAAGACCCTGACCGTGCTGGCGCGCTGCCGGGAACTGCTGGAGCACCGCGGCATCAGGCTCGATCTCGCCGACTTACCGCTCGACGACCGGCCGACTTACGACCTCTTGGCGCGCGGCGACACGGTCGGAGTGTTCCAGGTGGAAAGCGCCGGCTGTCGCGACATGCTGAAAAAGCTGCGCCCCGACCGCTTCGAGGACATCGTCGCCGCCAACGCGCTCTACCGCCCTGGCCCGATGGAAAACATCCCGCGCTACATCGCCGTGAAGCATGGCGACGAGGCGCCCGACTACCTGCACCCGAAAATTGAGGGAATCCTCAAGGAAACCTATGGCGTCATGACCTACCAGGAGCAGGTCATGCAGATCGCGCAGGTGCTGGCCGGCTACACGCTGGGCGGCGCCGATCTGCTGCGCCGCGCGATGGGCAAGAAAATTCGGGCGGAAATGGATGCGCAGCGGGCGCAGTTTGTCGCCGGCGCCGCCGAGCGCGGCGTCGAGCGGGCGCGCGCCGAACTCATTTTCGACCAGATGGCGAAGTTCGCCGGCTACGGCTTCAACAAGCCGCACGCCGCCGCCTATGCGCTGATCACGTATCAGACCGCCTATCTGAAGGCCAATTACCCGGTCGAGTTCATGGCCGCGTCGATGACGTTGGATCTCGGCAACACCGACAAGCTGGCGCATTTCCGCCAGGAGCTCGACCGCCTCGGCATCGTGCTGCTGCCGCCCGACGTAAACCGCTCCGACGTGGCGTTTGCGGTAGAAACGGATGCGAAGAGCGGCAACCCGGCCATCCGTTATGCGCTCGCCGCCGTCAAGGGGGTCGGCGCGCAGGCAATGTGCGATCTCGCCGCCGAGCGCACCGCCAACGGCCCGTTCCGCGATCTGTTTGATCTTGCCGCCCGCATCGACGCGAAGAGCTTCAATCGCCGGCAGTTCGAGAGCCTCGCGAAGGCCGGCGCCTTCGACAGCCTCGACCCCAACCGCGCGCAGAGCTTTGCCGCCGCTGATCTCCTGTTGCGCCAGGCGAGCCGCGCCGCCGAGGAGCGCGAGACGCGCCAGGCGAGCCTGTTTGCCGGCATCGACGATGGGTTCGCCGCGCGCCCCGCCCTGCCGGTCGTCGCCGACTGGCCGGCGGTCGAGAGATTGCAGAACGAGTTCGAGGCGACCGGCCTCTATCTGTCGGGCCACCCGCTCGACCCACATGGCAAGAGCCTCGAACGCGCGGGCATCCTGCGCTGGACCGACCTGCCGGCGGCGCTCGCCGCCAACAGCAGCACCCGCTTCCGCCTTGCCGGTATCGTCCTCGGCAAAAAGGAGCGCACGTCGGCGCGCGGCAGCCGCTTCGCCTTTGTCGAATTGTCCGACCCGACCGGCAAGTTCGAAATCACCGTGTTTTCGGAGGAATTAAGCCGCTCGAGACAAATGTTGGAACCCGGCGAAAAGCTGGCTGTAACGGTCGATGTGCGGCACGAGGAGGAGAGCCTCCGCCTGACGGCGCAGAAGATCGAGCCGCTTGATGTCGTCGTCGCGCAGGCGGCGGCCGGGTTGCGCGTGTTTGTCGCCGAGGCGGAAGCCTTGCCGCGCCTCAAGAGCGTCATCGCCCGCGAGGCGGGCGGCCGCGGTCGGGTGACGGTCGTGCTCGATCTGCCGAGCCGCGAGGTCGAGCTGGCGCTGCCCGGCGGCTTCCGCGTCGATCCGCGCGTCCGCGCCGCCGTCAAATCGTTGCCCGGCATCCTCGACGTGCACGATATATAAAATCGGCTCTGCTGCGAGGCGATGAGACGATGCCGGACGGGCCGCGCTACGAGGATGATTTCTACGCCTGGACGCAATACCAGGCGGCGGTGCTGCGCACGATGCGCCGCGCCGACAACCGCCTCGACCGCGAACACGTCGCCGAGGAGATCGAGGACTTGGGCAAAAGCGCGCGCAATGCGGTGCGCAGCCAGGTCGTGCGCATCATCGAGCACCTGTTGAAACTGGAATACTCCCCGGCTGTCGATCCGCGATCCGATTGGGAGGCCTCCGTCATCGAAGCACGGCAGGCGCTGGCCGACAGTATCGGTGCGACCTTGCAGCGGGATGCGCAGGAGGTACTGCCACTGCTTTATGCCCGCGCCCGCCAGCTCGCGAACGTGCGGCTGCGCAAATTCGCGGAAAATGAGGCGGCAGCGCGCTTGCCGGCCGAATGCCCCTACACGCTCGACCAGATCGGTGCGGACGACTGGTATCCCGAGCCGGCCGAGCCGGATTGACGGCGCCGATGAGTGTTGCAGAGCCGGCTGACGCCGCGCGGTTCGAGCTCGTCTATCTCGTGCTGAGCGGCACGAGCACGGCGGCGCGCGGCCCGGAGATTTTAGCGGCGCTGATCGCACTCGGAGTTCGCTCCGTCATTGCGATCCCGACGCCCAATGCGGCGCGCACCGTGGCCCCGCGCGAACTCGCCGATGTTCCTGGCGTGCAGGTCGTGCAGTCCTATTTCGATCTGGCGATCCGCCCGCGCCCGCCGTTCGGCGTTGTGCTGTTCGCGCCATGCAGCTTCAATTCCTTGAACAAGCTGGCGCACGGCATCGCCGACAACCTGGCGCTGTCGGTCGTCGCGGAGGCGATCGGCCGCAGGACGCCGGTTATCGTCGCGCCGTCGTTGAACGCGCCGCTCTTGGCGCATCCGGTCGCGCAGGCATCGCTGCAAACGCTGGCAGAGTGGGGCGTCCGCATCGTGCCGCCGGTCGATCAGGGCGACGGCCCGCGTCTCGCGCCGACCGCCCAACTCCTCGCCGCCGTCCGGCCGCACCTCCGCCGAAGCTGAACCTGGCTCGCGCCGCGTGCACGGAGCGGCTATGCTCGGCCGCAGCCGTCATGGGAGGACGCCGATGCTGGTCATGGACGCAATCACCGAGATCCTGAAGCGCGAGGGCATCTCGACTCTGTTCTGCTTTCCGACGACGCCGATCATCGAGGCCGCGGCGGCGGCCGGCGTGCGGCCAATCGTGTGCCGCCAGGAGCGGGTCGGCGTGCATATGGCAGACGGCGCGGCGCGCGTTGCGAACGGCCGGCCGGCCGGCGTCTTTGCGATGCAATACGGCCCCGGCGCCGAAAATGCCTTTGCCGGCATCGCGTCGGCCTATTCCGATTCGACGCCGATCCTCTTGCTGCCGTTGGGCCACCCGCGCGAGACGGCGCAGATGTTCCCGTTGTTCAACTCGACCCGCACCTACGCCAGCGTCACGAAGCAGGTGGAACCCGTGGCGATGCCCGAGCACGCCGTGCCGGCGCTGCGGCGCGCCTTCAACGCCCTGAAAAACGGCCGTCCCGGCCCGGTCATGGTCGAGGTGCACACCGACGTGATGACGGCCGACTTCCCGCATAACGAAGTCGATTACACGACCGTGCGCCGGACCCGCCCGGCCGGCGACGCGCGCGACATCGACGACGCGGCGAAGATGCTGATCGACGCCAAAATGCCGATCCTCATCGCCGGTCAGGGCGTCATGTATGCCGAGGCGTGCGACGAGCTTTTGGCACTTGCCGAACTGCTCGATGTCCCGGTCATGACGACGACCGACGGCAAGAGCGCCTTTCCCGAGGACCACGCGCTGGCCTTGGGCTCCGGCGGCACGGTCTATACCGGCCACGGCCGGCATTTCCTGTTCGAGTCGGATGTCATCTTCGCGGTCGGCACGAGCCTCACCCGCCACAACATCTCGACCCCGATCATCCCGCCCGGCAAGCGCATCATCCACGCGACCAACGACGCGCGCGACCTCTACAAGGCCAACGACACGGCGATCCCGATCCAGGGCGACGCCAAGCTCGTGCTGCAGCAGCTGATCGAGGCGGTGAAGGAGCGGCTGCCCGGCAAGAAGGCGCGCGACACCGGCGTCCGGCCGCGCATCGCCGCACTGAAGGCGGAATGGCTCGGCCGCTGGGAGGCGAAGCTGCGGTCGCAGGAACGGCCGATCAACCCGTATTTCGTCATGTCCGAGTTCATGCGTGTCGTGCCATCAGAAGACGCGATCGTCACACACGATTCCGGCAGCCCGCGCGACCAGCTGCTGCCGTTCTATGTCGCGAGAAAGCCGCGCGGCTATCTCGGCTGGGGCAAATCGCACCAGCTCGGCACCGGATTGGGCCTCGCGATCGGCGCCAAGGTCGCGGCGCCCGACAAGTTCTGCGTCAATTTCATGGGTGATGCGGCGTTCGGCATGACCGGCCTCGATTTCGAGACGGCGGCGCGCTGCGGCATCCCGATCACGACGATCGTCCTCAACAACTCGACGATGGCGATCGAGACGCAGGCGATGGCGCTGTCGCACGAAAAGCACCGGACGCGCGATCTCGGCGGCCACTACGCCAATCTGGCGGCCGATCTCGGCGGCTGGAGCGAGCGGGTGACCGACCCCTCCGAGGTCGCCGGCGCGATCTTCAGAGCCCGCCGGGTCAACGAGGGCGGCCGCGCGGCGCTCCTCGAATTCATCACGAGCGCCGAGACCCAGTTCTCGCACCGCCGCGGCGCCGCATAGAAGCGGCGATCCGCGGCGTCGCCGCCCGCCGCACCCGGTGGCGGCGCAGTCATTCCTGCATGATCTGCCGCTTGGCGTGCTCTGCGAGGTGGTCGAGCTCGAAGCGCACCTGCGCCTCGGTGCAATCCTGGCCCTTGGCGTTGAGGTCGGCGACGAGCTTCTGGACGACATTGTCGTCGCCGCCGTGGAATTCGGCCTCGACGACTTCCCTGGCATAGGCCTCGGCGGCCGCGTCGCGCAGCGCCATGCGCTCGGCTGCCCACAATCCTAACAACCGGTTGCGCCGCGCCTTGACCTTGAATTGCAGCTCCTGGTCATGCTTGAAGCGGGCCTCGAATTCCTTTTCGCGGTCGTCGAAGGTGGTCATGCTGGCAACATCCCGGTTCCGATGGCGAACCCAACGTGACGCCACGATAGCACACCGCGGGGTGGGCGGTTGAGCCGGCGATTGCGCAACGGCTGGCGGCGAGGCGGGACATGTGCACGCTGGTGATGCTGCGGCGGCCCGATCACGCGTGGCCGCTGGTTGTCGGCGCCAACCGCGACGAGATGATCGACCGGCCGGCCGCGCCGCCCGCGCGGCACTGGCCCGATCGGCCGGAGGTTGTTGCCGGGCGCGATCTGTTGGCGGGCGGCTCGTGGCTCGGGCTCAACGATTGGGGCGTCGTCGCGGCGGTATTGAACCGGCACGGTTCGCTTGGTCCCGAGGCCGGGCTGCGCTCGCGCGGCGAGTTGGTGCTGGAGGCGCTCGACCACGCCGATGCGGCGGACGCGGCGACTGCGCTCGCCCATCTCGACCCCGCATCCTACCGCAGCTTCAACCTGATCGTCGCCGACAATCGCGACGCCTTCTGGCTGCGCCACGCCGACACCGGCGTGATCGAGCTGTATCCGATCAAGCGGGGCCTGTCGCTGATCGCGGCCGGGGATCTCGACGACTTCGCAACGCCGCGCCTCGCCTTTGCGCTGATCCCGTTCACCGCGGCGCCCGCCCCTGACGAAGCGGGAAGTTGGCGGGCGTGGGAGGCGCTGCTATCGGACGATCGCCCGCCGCAGGGCGGACCGCGCGAGGCGGCGCTGCGGTTTCGCACCGGGCGCGGCTATGGCACGGTGTCGAGTGCGCTCGTCGCACTGCCCGCGGCGCCGGGCGAAGAGCGGCCGGTCTTCCGCTATGCCCAGTGGCTGCCGCAGCCTGCGCCATGGTGCGATGTCGCGGGCTGAACGCCGTTGTTGCCGCGGTCGCCGATGCCCATATTTACAACCCTAACGGGTTGTTGGAAGCGATCCCCCGATGTCGCGACGCCGCCAGATTTATGAAGGCCGGGCCAAGGTGCTGTTCGAGGGTCCGGAGCCGGGCACGCTCGTGCAGCATTTCAAGGACGACGTTGGCGGCTCGGACGGCGGCCGCCGCGGCACAATCGTCGGCAAAGGCGTCCTCAACAACCGCATCAGCGAATTTCTGATGCTAAAGCTCGCCGAGATCGGCATTCCGACGCACCTCGTGCGCCGCATCAACATGCGCGAGCAACTGGTGCGCGAGGTCGAGATGATCCCGCTCCTCGTCGTCATGCGCAATGTCGCGGCCGGGGAGTTGTCGCAGCGTTTCGGCATCGCCGAAGGGACGGTGCTGCCGCGCTCGATTATCGAGTACTATTACAAGAAGGCGGAACTCGGCGATCCGCTGGTTGCCGAAGAACACATCACCGCGTTCGGCTGGGCTGGCGCCCGCGAACTCGACGAGATTGTGCAGATCGCGCTGAGGGTCAACGATTTTCTCAGCGGCCTGTTTCTCGGCGTCAATATCCGGCTCGTCGATTTCCGCCTCGAATTCGGCCGCCTGTACGGTGAGGACGGGGCGCAGATCGTCATCGCCGACGAGATCAGCCCGGACAACTGCCGGCTGTGGGACCTGCGTACGAACGAGAAAATGGACCAGGACCGCTTCCGCGAAGACCTCGGCCGGGTCGAAGAAGGCTACCAGGAAGTCGCGCGGCGGCTCGGCATCCTGCCGGACGGCGGCCCCGGCGATTTCAAAGCGCCGAAGACGATGCAGTGAGCGCCGGGCGGATGAAGGCGCGCGTCCATATCCATCCGAAGCCCGGCGTCCTCGATCCGCAAGGCAAAGCGATCGGCAATGCGCTGAAGGGGCTGGGTTTCGCAGGCATCGGCGATGTCCGTCAGGGGAAGCTGATCGAGCTCGACCTCGCCGACAGCGACCCTGCGGCGGCGCGCGCCCGGGTCGAAGACATGTGCCGACAGCTGCTCGCCAATCCGGTCATCGAAGACTACGCGATCGAGATTGACTGACCCCGCGTTGATGGGGGCCGTGCCGCAATCCCGAGGATGATTGAAGAGGCGTCAATCCGGGGCGCCGCAGACGGCACACCCGGAATGACGGCGGGGAGGGTCAGGCCTGCGGCTGCGGCATCGGGCCTTCCGGCCGGCGGCTGCGCATTTCGGCCATAAACTGGTCGAATTCCGCCTTGTCCTTGGCCTGCCGCAGGCGGTCGAGAAATTCCTTGAACTGGCGCTCTTCTTCTTCGAGGCGGCGCAGGGTTTCGTTGCGGTACTCGTCAAATGCGCGGTTGCCGCTGCTTGTCCACGCGTTGCTCGTCCACGCACTGCTGCGCGGGCCGCACCAGCGCGCCGCTCGCTCCTGCATGCGCTGCTGCATGCGCTCCATGCGGCGCTGCCACCGCTCGCCGCGAGCTTCTGTCCAGCATCCCATCAGTCGTCCGCTCCCGATCAGAAATCCGAGGACCACGAGACCGGCCGGCGGAAACAGCACAAAGCTGACAATCATCAGCCCGATCCACGCCGGCTTGCCGAAATCGTCCAACCACACGATGGGGTTCATGGCCGCCTCATGTGAATGTTTATTACATTCACATAGGCAGGCCGCGGCGCACTGTCAAGCGCGATCGGCGTCGTGCGTCGCCGTCGCGCGCGGCGGCTCTGCGATGACGCCGAGCCCGCGCAGATAGATCAGGACGCCGGCTTCGAGCAGTTCCTCCGGCGCCATCGGCAGCGCCCGCCGCCCCGCGTCGCCGCGCGCAAACAGCGATGCGATGCCGTGCGACAAGGCCCAGATATGCAGGCTCATCATCAATGCCGGCGGCCGCCGGTCCGGCGGCATGCGGGCGCACAGCGCTTCCGAGGCGCGCCGCAGCACCTCGAACGCGCGCTCCGCCGCGGTGCGCAACCCGGCATCGGCCTCCGGCGAAATGCCGGCCTCGAACATCGCCGAATAATAGGCCGGCTCGCTGCGGGCAAAGGCGAGATAGGCGCGGCCGATATTTTCGAACGCGCGATAGGGGTCGGGCCGGCCGTCATCCCAGGCGCGGGCGAGCGCTGCCTCAAACCGCTCGAAGCCGCGTCGCGCGACATCGGCCAAGAGCGCCTCGCGGTCGCGGAAATGCCGGTAGGGCGCCGCCGAGCTGACCCCGGCCCAGCGCGCCGCATCAGCAAACGTGAACCCGGCCGGGCCCTTCTGCGCGATGAGATCGAGCGCGGCGCGCACCAGCGCCTCGCGCAGATTGCCGTGGTGATAGCCGCGCCTCGTGTCGCGGTCACCGCCGCCATGCCCCGACCAGCTCATGTTAAGGCATTTTACATCACGCGATGCCGCCGCGGAAAGCGCCGATCGCGACAGCGCCGATGGCGGCCGCGCGATAGACGGGTTCGCGCTGCGGCAGCGTAGGATTGATCTACGGTCGGCCGAAGGTCGCGATGCGATCGATGCGGCATACGAACAGCACGCGTTTTTCGTCGATTTTTGGGTCACGCAGCGCGTAGGGGCCCGGCTGACCGGTGTATTTCGTCCAGATGCGGTCGACTTGGCGGGTCACATACTCGCCGCCCGCCTCCCATTCGCGCAATTCCTTCTCGACCGTATGTTTGATCTGCAGCCAATGATAAGGATTGTCAGGGTTGACGAGGAGGCTCGTCATTTTCGGCTGCTTTCTGATCCACTCGCATTTCGGGCGGTGTGCGGCGGTGTTGACGAGGACCTTGTCGTTTTCGTAGTCGAACCACATCGGCGTCAGGCTGACCCGTCCGTCCGGCCCGATGATGCCCAGCGCCTGCGTGATCGGCCGGTCGAGCAATTGCCGGTAGATCGGGTCGAGATCGGCGAGGCTCGTCGCCCGCCGGCGCTCGCCGACCGCAAACTGGCCCTCCTGCAGGCCGTCCGCGACGTGGCGGAAATTGGCGATGACAAAACCGTTGGGCATGGCGTCTACTCCCTTCTCGGCTACCGCAGGTACTTCTGTTCGGCCGCCTTCATCGCGGCGACCCGCTGCAGGTCGAACATATCCTCGATCGACGCGATGCGCTCCCGCCGCCGGCGATCTTGTCCCGCAATGCGTTTGCCATCTCGCACCCGATCGCATCCTCGCCGCCACTATAGCGGCCCGGCCGCAGAGGCGGCGGAAAAGAGGGCCGGCGGCAAGCGATCGTGGTAATAGCATCCGCATTCCGCTCCGGCGAAAGGCGCGCCCATGCCCGGTCCGCTGTCTGGCTTTCGCATCCTCGATCTGACCTCGAACGTGTCGGGGCCGCTGGCGACGATGATCCTCGGCGACCAGGGTGCCGACGTGATCAAGGTCGAGGCGCCGGACGGCGGCGACCACACGCGTGCCGGCGCCCACCGGCGCGGCGGCTATGCCGCCTCGTTTCTCAACAACAACCGCAACAAGCGCTCGATCGTGCTCAATCTGAAGCATCCTGCGGCACTCGCGGCGTTAAAGCGTCTCGCGGCGGCGTCCGATGCGTTCGTCCAGAACTTCCGCCCCGGTGTCGCCGAGCGGATCGGCGTCGGCGAAGAGGCGATCCGAGCCGCCCGGCCCGATATCGTCTATGTCTCGATCAGCGGCTTTGGCGAGCAGGGTCCCTATGCGCAAAGGCCGGTTTACGACCCGCTGATCCAGGGCTTCTCCGGCCTCGCAACGGTGCAGGCGGGATCGGACGCGGCGCGGCCGCGCATGCTGCGCACGATCCTGCCCGACAAATTGACCGCGATCACCGCTGCGCAGGCAATCACCGCGGCCCTGCTGGCGCGCCAGCGCACCGGTGAGGGTCAGCATGTGCGCCTGTCGATGCTGGAAGCGGTGCTGCAGTTCCTGTGGCCGTCCGACATGGCGTCGCAGACCTTTATCGAGGACGGATTGCCGCGGCAGGAAAAGGCCAGTTCCCTCGATCTCGTTTACGAGACCGCCGACGGCTATATCACGGTCGCGGTGCAGACCGATCGGCAATGGCGCGGCCTCATCGAAGCCCTGGAACAGCCGCAATGGCTCGCCGATCCGCGTTTCACGACGCCGGCGCTGCGGGCGGAAAATGTCGAGGCAAGGCTGCAATTGACGCAGGCGGTGTTGCGCGGCCGCCCGTCGGCCGAATGGCTCGATCGGCTGGCGCAGGCCGACGTGCCGTGCGCGCCGGTGTTGACGCGCAACGAGGTCATCCGCCATCCCCATGTCGCGGCGATGGCGATTGTCGAGGAATACGACCATCCGGCGGCCGGCCGGTTGCGCCAGGCACGTTCGGCGGCACGGTTTTCAAAGACGCCGGCGGCGATCCGCCTGCCGGCCCCGGCGCTCGGCGAACACACCGACGAAATCCTCGCCGAGGTCAGTTATTCGCCCGACGAGGTCGCCGCATTGCGCGCACAGGGCGCGCTTGAGGCGACGCCGGAGGGAAAGCGATGATCGATTTCTACTACTGGCCGACGCCGAACGGCTGGAAGATCAGCATTATGCTGGAGGAAACGGGGCTCTCCTATCGCGTCGTGCCGGTCAATATCGGCAAGGGCGACCAGTTCCTGCCGGAATTCCTGGCGATCAGCCCGAACAACCGGATGCCGGCGATCATCGACGATGACGCCGCGGACGGCCCAATAAGCGTCTTTGAGTCCGGCGCGATCCTCTTACACCTTGCCGAAAAGAGCGGCATGTTCCTGCCCAACAGCCGCACGGCTCGCACGGAGGTCATGGAATGGCTGTTCTGGCAGGTCGGCAATCTCGGGCCAATGGCCGGCCAGCTCAGTCATTTCGTCAACTACGCCCCCGGCCAGCATCCCTATTCGCACCGCCGCTATGCCGACGAATACAACCGCTGCCTCGGCGTCTTGGAGCGGCGGTTGGAGGGCCGCGAGTTCGTTGTTAACGATTACTCAATCGTTGACATGGCGTGCTGGCCGTGGGTGCTGATCGCGAAGGCGCTCGGCCAGCCGCTCGATGAATTTCCCAATGTGGCGCGTTGGCGCGAGGCGGTCAAAATTCGCCCTGCGGTACAAAAGGGCGTCGATCTCGGCAAGGAATGGCGCCGTTCTGCGCCGCCCTCCGACCAGGAGCGCCGCGTCCTCTTCAACCAAACCGCGCGTACGGTTCTCGGCCGATAGTCATGCGTGCATCGGCGGCGCGATCGAGTTAGACTGCGGGCGGCGATGGGGGAAACGCCCGGTTGTGGGCATAAGCGATTTTTTAACCGCTCTCGCTAATACTGGTTAACGACGAGAGGCGCGGCCAAGGCCGGCCAGCCTCGGGAGGTGTCATCATGCGCGTTCTGCTGGTCGAAGACGACGCCGCGACCGCCGCCAGCATCGAGCTGATGCTGAAAAAAGAAGGCTTTATCTGCGATACCACCGATCTTGGCGAGGACGGGTTGGAGATCGGCAAACTCTACGATTACGACATCATCATCCTCGATCTGATGCTGCCGGATATCGACGGCTACGAGGTGTTGCGGCGGCTGCGCGCGGCGCGGGTGCGCACGCCGATCCTGATCCTCTCCGGGCTCGGCGAACTCGACCACAAGATCAAGGGGCTCGGCTTCGGCGCCGACGACTTCCTGACCAAGCCATTCGACCGCCGCGAATTGATCGCCCGCATTCAGGCCATTGTCCGCCGCTCAAAGGGCCACTCGGACTCGCTGATCCGCACCGGCAAGTTGACCGTCAACCTCGACAGCCGCGTCGTCAGCGTCGACGACCATCCGCTGCATTTGACCGCCAAGGAATACGGCATTCTCGAGCTGCTGAGCCTGCGCAAGGGCACCACGTTGACCAAAGAGATGTTTTTGAACCATCTCTACGGCGGCATGGACGAACCGGAATTGAAGATCATCGACGTATTCATCTGTAAGCTGCGCAAGAAGCTCGGGCAGGCAACCGGCGGCGAGCATTACATCGAGACGGTGTGGGGCCGCGGCTATGTGCTGCGCGACCCGGCGGAAGAGGCGACGCCCGAGGTGATGCGCCGCGCCTGATCCCTACAGCATCGCCGCCGACAGCTGAAAACCGCCCTCCCTGTCTTCAAGAACGAGCCGCCGACCGCGCGCTTCCGCCAATAGCCCGGCAAGATAGGCGCCGACCGTGCGGGTCGTCAGCGCCGCCGGCGACGATGCGAGCGTCAAGGCGGCAGCCGCTTCGGGCGACAGCCCGCTGCCCTCGCCGACGGCCTCGATGTGCGGTCCGGCGGCGGCGAGCGACAGGCTCATCCGGCCGCCGCGCGGCAATCCTTCGCCCGCCGCCGCCAGCATCGCGCAGGCAAGCTTCTGCTCCTCAGGCGGCAACTCCCGCACCGCCGCGCCGTAGTCGCAGAGGATCGCGACATCGCTGAAAAAGTCGGCGGCCAGCGCGTGCGGTGCCGCGCCGCTAAGCCCGCCGCCGCCGAACCCCCACGCGAAGCGATAAAACTGCAAGCGGTGGCCGCCCTTGCGGCTGCTGTCCGCGACCAGCGCCAGCGCGTCGCGGCCGAATTCCCCATCGTCGTCAGCCATCAGCTCGACGCCGTTGGCAATCGCCGACACGGGGCCGATCAGGTCGTGGCACAGCCGCGCCGCCAGCAGTTCGAGAACGCGCAGATCGATCGGCCGGCTCATCCAATCATGCTCGCACCATCATCGCGCCCACGCAACGCCGGCGAACCATCGCTATGGTTGAAGATTCGATCGATTTGCATAAAATTTGGGCGCATATTGAAAACCAACTACAGCCTCGGCATGGGGGAACGAAAGCGATGGCACTATCTTTCCTCGACAAGGAGCGCACGGTCGCGGCGCCCGGTTACAACCGCTGGATGATTCCGCCGGCGGCGCTGTGCATCCATTTGTGCATCGGCCAGGCTTATGCGTTCAGCGTGTTCAACCTGCCGATGACAAAGCTGCTCGGCATCACCCATTCCGCTCCGGGCGATTGGAGGCTCACGGATCTCGGCTGGATATTCAGCCTGGGGATCTTCTTTCTCGGGGTGTCCGCTGCCCTCTCGGGCCGTTGGGTCGAGGAGGGCGGGCCGCGCCGCGCGATGTTCACCGCGGCCTTGTGCTGGGCCGGCGGCTTTTTTCTGTCGGCGGTCGGCGTCTACATCCACAACATTTGGGTGATCTATCTCGGCTACGGCGTGCTCGGCGGGTTCGGCCTCGGCATCGGCTACATCTCGCCGGTCTCGACGCTGATCAAATGGTTTCCGGATCGCCCGGGCATGGCGACCGGCATGGCGATCATGGGGTTTGGCGGTGGCGCCTTCATTGCCTCGCCCCTCTCGGTTTGGCTCATGGCACGGTTTTCGACCCCGATGCATGTCGGCGTCGCCGAAACGTTTATCGTCCTCGGCATCGTCTATTTCTTCTTCATGATGGTTGGGGCTGCGATCGTCCGCATTCCGGCGCCGGGCTGGCAGCCGGAGGGCTACGTGCCGCCCGCCGTACCCAAGCGCCTCGTCACCGAGCGCGACGTCTATGTCTACCGGGCGCTAAGAACGCCGCAATTCTGGCTGATCTGGTGGGTGCTGTGCCTCAACGTCACGGCCGGCATCGGCGTCTTGGGCCAAGCCTCGGCGATGAGCCAGGAGATGTTCCCCGGACAAGTCACCGTTACGGCCGCCGCCGGCTTTGTCGGCCTGATGAGCCTGTTCAATATGGGAGGGCGTTTCTTCTGGGCCTCGGTGTCCGACTTTATCGGCCGCAAGAACACCTATTTCATCTTCTTCATCCTCGGCATCATTCTGTATTCGACGGTGCCGCATGCGGGGCGGGTCGGCAGCGTATCGCTCTTCGTGCTGTGCTTCTGCATCATCATCAGTATGTACGGCGGCGGCTTTTCGACCGTTCCGGCTTACCTGAAAGACATGTTCGGGACGCGCTACGTCGGTGCGATCCATGGCCTGTTGCTGACCGCCTGGTCGATGGCGGGCATCTTCGGGCCGGTCTTGGTCAACTACATCCGGCAATACAACGTAACCCACGGCGTTGCCAAGGCGCAGGCCTACAATGTAACCATGTACGTGATGGCGGTGCTGCTGATTGTCGGGCTCATCTGCAATTTCTTCGTCAAGGCGGTGCATGAGCGCCATCACATGCGGGCGCTCGAAGCGGATGCCGAAATCGACGCGGCGCCGGTATTTGGAGGACGCTGATGGCCAATTTCAATCGGACGGACCAATCCGCCGGAGCGCACAACGGGATCAAGCTGGTTCTTGCCTGGGGCTTTGTCGGCATCCCGCTCGCGTGGGGCGTGATCGAGACCTGCATTAACGCGCTGAAGCTCTTTCACTAATAAACGGAGCAGGATGATCCGAGAGCGATCGGCACTATTGGCCGGCGGGTCGCGGTAAAACGCCCCATCGGCAAGCGCCGGTGGTGGGCGCAGTATTGTCGCATGAGAACCCCAACCGGCGCGCTGTCGCTGCGGCTGGGCGCGCCGCCCGCGGCCGCTGCCGTCCGCGGCGGACACGCGGTGGCGTATTGGCTCTTCGCCTGCTGCGGCATGATTTTCGTCATGGTTGTGCTTGGCGGCATCACGCGGCTGACCGAATCCGGCCTGTCGATCACCGATTGGCAGCCGGTCATCGGCATCGTGCCGCCGCTATCGCATGCCGAGTGGCTCGCCGAATTCGATCGCTACAAGCTGATCCCGCAGTACCGCGTGCTCAACGCCGGCATGAGCCTTGCCGATTTCCAGTATATTTTCATGTGGGAATACGTGCACCGGCTATGGGGCCGGCTGATCGGCGTCGCCTATTTTGTGCCGCTGGTGTGGCTTATCGCGCGCCGCCACGTGCCGCGCCGCCTCGTGCTGCCGTTGTGCGGCATCTTTTTGCTAGGCGCGGCGCAAGGCTCGCTGGGTTGGTACATGGTGAAAAGCGGTCTCGTGCACCGCATCGAGGTCAGCCAATATCGGCTTGTCGCGCATCTCGCGCTGGCGCTCGCGATCTACGCCGCGACGTTGTGGGTCGCTCTCGGCCTTCGCTGGCCGCGGGCCGATGGCCAGGCGGCGCGCTATTGGCGGCGCCTCGGCGAGGGTCTGATCGCGCTGGTGGCGCTGACGATCTGCGCCGGCGGCTTCACGGCGGGGCTGCACGCCGGCCTCATCGACAACACGTTTCCGCTGATGGAAAGGCATTTTGTACCGGCGGCCTATACGCGATTGCAGCCGTTCGTGCGCAACTGGTTCGAGAACATCGTGGCGGTGCAGTTTGACCATCGCCTGCTGGCCGAGACGACGCTGACCGCGGTCGTCGCGCTGTGGATCGCCGGCGCGCGCGCCGCGCTGCCGCGACCCGCGCGGCTCGCGCAGCACGCGCTCCTCGCCGCCGTGCTGCTGCAATTCTCGCTTGGCGTCTCGACGCTGCTGCTCGTCGTGCCGATCCCGCTCGCGGTCTGTCACCAGGCCGGCGCCGTCATTTTGCTCAGCGCCGCGATCCTCTTCCGCCACACGGTGCGCGAGCCCAGGCCGCGTCAATTGGACCTCGCGGGCACGGCCGCCATATAATCGCCATTGGCGCTTTTGAAGCCACTGCGCCGGAGGCGTCGAATGGCGAAACCAAACGAGCCCGATACCGGGCGGTGGCAAGCGATTGCCGAGCAGGAATTGCGCGGCAGGCCGCTCGCCGGCCTCGATTGGCAGACGCCCGAGGGCATCGCGGTCAAGCCGCTCTATACGGCGTCCGATCTGGAACAGATCGAGGCCGAGGGCTTCCCGTGGCGCGCCGCGCTGCCCGGCTTGGCGCCCTATCTGCGCGGCCCGCGCGCGACGATGTACGCCAATCGGCCGTGGACGATCCGCCAATATTCCGGCTTTTCGACCGCCGAGGAATCCAACCGCTTCTACCGCGCCAACCTCGCCGCGGGGCAGATGGGGCTGTCGATCGCGTTCGATCTGGCGACGCATCGCGGCTATGACAGCGACCACCCGCGCGTCGTCGGCGATGTCGGCAAAGCCGGCGTCGCGATCGACTCGGTCGAGGATATGAAAATCCTGTTCGACGGCATCCCGTTGGACCGGATGAGCGTGTCGATGACGATGAACGGCGCCGTCCTGCCGGTGCTGGCCGGGTTCATCGTCGCGGCCGAGGAGCAGGGCGTCCGCCAGGAGCAGCTTCAGGGCACAATCCAGAACGACATCCTGAAGGAGTTCATGGTCCGCAACACCTACATCTATCCGCCCGGCCCCTCGATGCGCATCGTCGCCGACATCATCGAATACACCGCGCGCCACATGCCGAAGTTCAACTCGATCTCGATCTCCGGCTATCACATGGAAGAGGCCGGCGCGACGTCAGTTCAGGAATTGGCGTTCACCCTCGCGGATGGGCTCGAATATGTGCGCGCGGCGCTGTCGCGCGGCCTCGGCATTGACGACTTCGCGCCGCGGCTGTCGTTCTTTTTCGGCATCGGCATGAATTTCTTTATGGAGATTGCCAAATTGCGCGCCGCGCGTGTGTTGTGGGCGCGGCTGATGCAGCAGTTCTCGCCGCAAAATCCGGCGAGCCTGGCGCTCAGAACCCATTGCCAGACCTCGGGCGTCAGCCTGACCGAGCAGGACCCGCACAACAACATCATCAGGACGACGATCGAGGCGCTGGCGGCAGTGCTCGGCGGCACGCAGTCGCTGCATACGAACTCGTTCGACGAGGCGCTGGCGCTGCCGACGCCGTTCTCGGCCCGCATCGCGCGCAATACGCAGCTGATCCTCGCCGAGGAAAGCGGCATCCCGCACGTCGTCGATCCCTTGGGCGGCAGCTATTACGTCGAGAGCCTGACGCATGCGATGGCCGCGGCGGCGCAGGCGCTCATCGACGAGGTCGAGGCCTTGGGCGGCATGACAAAGGCGGTCGAGAGCGGCGTGCCGAAATTGCGCATCGAGGAAGCCGCCGCCCGCCGTCAGGCGGCGATCGACCGCGGCGAGGAAACGATCGTCGGCGTCAACAAATACCGCGCCGAGGAAGGCGAGGCCGCACCCGTCGACATCCTCGATGTCGACAATGAAGCGGTGCGGGCGCAGCAGATCGCGCGGCTGCAGCAGGTACGCACGCGCCGCGACAAGGCGCGCGTCGCGGCGGCGCTGGCGGCACTGACCGAAGCGGCCAAAAGCGGCGAAGGCAATCTGTTGGCGCTGTCGATCGCGGCGAGCCGGGCGCGCGCGACGGTCGGCGAAATCTCCGATGCGCTGGAAAAAATCTTCACGCGTCACCATGCCGCAACGCAATCGGTCGTCGGCATCTATGGCGGGCAATATCACGGCGACGAGAATTTCCGTCGCATGCAGCGCGAGATCGACAAGTTCGCGCGCGAGGAGGGCCGCCGCCCGCGCATGCTCGTCGCCAAATTGGGCCAGGACGGCCACGACCGTGGCGCCAAGGTCATCGCGACCGCGTTTGCCGATATCGGCTTCGATGTCGATATCGGCCCCTTGTTCCAGACGCCCGAAGAGGCGGCGCGCGAGGCGGTCGAAAACGACGTGCACGTCGTCGGCGTCTCGAGCCAGGCGGCGGCGCACAAGACGCTCGTGCCGGCGCTGATCGCGGCGCTCAGGAACGAAGGCGCCGGCGATATCCTCGTCGTGTGCGGCGGCGTCATCCCGCACCAGGACTACGATTTCCTGAGAAAGGCCGGCGTTGCCGCGATCTACGGCCCCGGCACCAACATCCCGAAGGCCGCCGCCGAAATCCTCGCGCTGATCCGCCAGCACCGCCTCGCGGCGTGACCGCGTCACACGGGACGCGCACCCAACGGGATCACGGTGTGAACACGCCATCTCGCGCTGCGCTTCTCCAGAAGCGTCGCCGTGGTCGCCCGTGCTCGAATGGGTAATTCCGCGCTCGCCACTTGCGCAAACTCTGTCGCGATCCGATCGCGGAGCCGTGCGTCGCCGACATCGGCGATGGTCAGGTGGGGGATGATTTCTGCGAACCGGCCGCCATAGGGCGGGGCTTGCGGCCAGCCTTGCCAAACCGCCAGGGTCAATTGGCGAAACGGTTCATCGGGTGTGGGCGCAAGATAGAGCACGCCGGGGTCAAAAGAACCGATCGTCGTCAAACTGAAATCGAATGGTGCGAGCTGGCCGATACACGTTGTCAATCTGTCGAGTACAGCCGCATCGATCGCATCCGGCGGCAGGAACGGGTAAAGCAGCGTGATATGCGCCGGCATACCCAGGGCCGCCGACGGGTCATACTTTTCACGGAACGGCGCGACAAGCCACTCGGCCTCCGGCACCAGGACGGCCAACGCCGATTGCGGCCCATCAACCCGCATAATAATGGATTTCGAGAAGGAGGCAGCCGCGCTCGGATTTGAACGGGCCGTGCGCGGCGCCGGGCGGGCGGCAGGCATAGGTGCCCGGCGCAAAGCTTTCGCCGCCGCGGCCCGCAGCGTCGTTGCCGACCGTCAGATCGCCGTCGACCAGGTAGACCTCTTCCCAATAGTCGTGCACGAACGG
>JASIAN010000124.1 GCA_030042035.1 Alphaproteobacteria bacterium
CCCATCGTGCTTTCCGGCATGACCAGCCCGACCTCCAGGCTGGTCGCCCCCAGCATCGACGGGAAATGCCACGTATAGGAGGCCTCCGGCACGCGACCGGTGCCCCACATGCCGACGATGCCGGTGCTGTCAAACGATTCCGGCGCCGCCGCCAGATCGGTGCCGATGCCCCAGTTCTGCCCGAACATCCACGGCCCCAGCGTCGCATAGGCGAGGCGCAGGCGCGGGATCAACGGGTTGACGAAGGTCGTCAGGTTGGAGCAGTCGCTGCCACCGGCGCCGCCGCCGGCGGTGCAACTGGAAAAGTCGAATTCGATGTAGGTTCTCGCCTCGCCAAACGCGGTCGGCGTGCGCGTCTCGACATCTAAACGGGAGTTCTGTACGTCCTCGTAGAACACGTCTTCGCTGCGCTCCGACGCGGCGGTGCCGTTGATCGGCAGGCCGCTGATCGTCGCGTTGCCATAGCCGCTCGACACGCTGCTGTTGGAAATATTAGGGCTGCCGCCGTGGAACCACTCGGTCGCATCAAAGATGACGCGGCCACCGATCGAGATCGACGTGTCGGTGCCCGGGATCAGGAACGACCGCGGGAAGCTGCCGGCCAGTGAGGCCGTACCCGGCGGCAGCGCCGGCTTGGCCGTGCCGACCTGGGCGATCTGCTCGAGCTGGTCGAGGCGCTGTTGCAGCAGCTGCTGGTTGGCGCGCAGCTGGTCCAATTCGTTTTGCGTCGTCGTCGCTGTTGTGTCGGACGATGCCGGCGGCGCCGCCGACAAGTCGCCGGCGTGCGCGGTCGGCACGCCCGCCAGTGCGATCGCTGCGGTCATTCCTACGACCGCCGCCATGATGGCGATGTTCCGATTTGTATTCATCACTCCCCCAGGCTTGCGCAATCTGCGGTTGCCGCGCGGGAAACGGGTGTTTCCCATCGCCCAATGATATTGCACGCATTGGACTCAGCAAGCCTTTGCCGTTCATTGCCGTGTCGTTTTCGTCCCATCGTGGCTAACGTGCCACATTCGCCCAAAGCACCTGGACTGACGACGAATTTGCCGGGCCAAGCCGGAAAATCGCCACGGCAACGCCCTCCCACGGAGCGGGAGCGATACCGCGTTCGTCGTTGCATGCGGTCAGCGCCACCGGCGTTTCTTGGCGGTCGAAGATCGGTCCCGCGAACAGACGGCCGCGTCGCGACGCCGACCGCGGATCTGTCGGAGACTTAGAACTTGAAGCCGAGGCGAGCGCCAGCGCTGGTGATGCCGGCGTTATGGCGGAAGGTATCGGCGTTCGAGATATGGCCGAGATAGGCCGAGATGCTGACAACCGGCGTCAGCTGATAGCCGAGTTCGGCGCTCAGGTGGAACAGCACCGGCGACCCGAGGGTTTTTCGCCCCGGCGGCGCGTGATCGATGTAGCCGTCTTGATAGGCGGCGCCGAGGCTGCCGTCGAGAAACACCCGGGGATCCCCGCGAAAGAGCACCTGCAGCGGCTTAACCGTCCAGGTCAGCCCAAAATAGGCGTCGCTCGTGTTGCCAGCATCGTTGATGTCGGCGCCGATATCGGGCCGTGGCGAGCCGATCACGCTGAGGAATTCGGGCGACGAAAACAGCATTTCGAGGTTCACGTCCTGGCCGCCCTCGACGTGATGGCCGAGGAAGCCGACATCGTGGTCAAGGACGCCGACCTTGACCTCGTCGATGAGGCTCGACTGGGCCGCCGCGGGCACCGGCGCGAGCCCTGCCGCCAGCGCAAAAAAAGCGGCGGCCGACGCCGCCCATCGCAGGACCGTCGTCAATGCCGCATCCTCTCCTGCTGGGTTCATCCGGCCGCTCTGCCCTCGCGCCACGTTAGCGCGCGGTGCCGGGACTTGCCAACCCGCTCGCCGCGTCAGGCTCGATGCGGACGTCGCCCGAACGGATTGAGCGCCTTGAGCTGCGCCGACCAGGCGTGGCGCCCGAGTTCGCGGCGCACGACGGCGCGATCGGTCACCCAGTTCAGCTGAATGACGCGGCGCGCGCCCGTGTGCGGATAGTGGCCGTGGAATGACGTGTCGCTGCGGCGAAATGCCACCATGTTGCCGGTCAGCGGCGCAACCTCCGCGGCGCAGTCGTCGAGGTCGGCGGCGCCGCGCAACAGCCGCAGGCGACCGCCGGCCACCGGCCATTCGGGGTTGAGATAGATCAGCAGCGTGATCAGCTTTGTCGCCGCATCCGTGTGAATATGACCGTCACGCCCGTCGCTGAAACCGCGCACCGTGACCATCGTCGGGCGAAGGGCAAGATCGATTGCGAACTTGTCTTCGATCGCCCGGCGCAGCGGCGCGTCTTCCAGTTCCGCGACGAGCCGCGCGAAGCTCGTCCCGCCGCGCAGCCGCGCGGCAGGATAGCTGCCGGCGCCGTCAACCCGCGGAAAGTCGTCGATCAGCCCGGCAACCGCCTCTGCGCGCAGAAACGCGTCGACCAGCACGAAGTCGAACGGGTCGCGGCGCAGCGGCGCGGCATCGAGACGGGCAAGATCGAGGATGCTCAAGGCGGCCTCGCGATGGTGGCGGCCCTTTTTAATGGCACCGCCGCCGCGCCGCTGCAATGTTTTGCCGGGCGCACGCCCGCGTCCGTGGACGGCGCCGGCTGCGGCATCCTAAAATCGCCTGCGACGGAAGGGGGAGGCACGCCAATGCGAGCCAGCACAGAGCGCATATTGACAAGCCATGTCGGCAGCCTGCCGCGGCCCGATTCGCTGATCGCCGCGACCGTCGCCCGCGGCGATGGCGGCGAGGCGCGATTTCGGCAGGAACTGCGCCAGGCCGTCACCGATGTCGTACGGCGGCAGCAGGATGCCGGCATCGATGTGCCGAACGACGGCGAATTCGGCAAGGCGGTCAGCCATCGGGTGCATTACGGCGCCTGGTGGAATTACGCTTTCGACCGCTGGAGCGGCATCGAATACGGCGCGCCCGGGCCTTACGGCCGCACGCCGCGCCGCTCGCGGCCGGGCGAGATCGTGTTGACGAGCCAGGACGATCGGCGCGACCGGCAGATCTTTGCGGCTGCCTACGGCGATCCCGAATCGGGCGTCTCGATGGGACCGCGGCCCGCTACCGGTCCGCTCTGCATCGGGCCGCTCAAATACACCGGCCACGCCGCGCTGCAGGCCGACATCGCCAATCTGAAGGCGGCGCTGACGGCGGCGGGGGTCGAAGAAGGATTCATGACCTCGGTCGCGCCGGGCAGCGCCTACCGCATCGGCAACGCCTATTACAAGACCGATGAGGAACTTCTCGCCGCCTGCGCCGAGGCGATGCGCGAGGAATACAAGGCGATCGTCGATGCCGGGCTGGTGCTGCAGCTCGACGATCCGGCAACGGCGACCGGCTGGGACATGATCAGCCCCGAGCCCGACCTCGCCGACTACAAGAAGTTCACGATGGTGCGGATCGAGGCGTTGAACCACGCGCTGCGCGGCCTGCCGCGGGACCGCATCCGCTATCATCTGTGCTGGGGCAGCTGGCACGGCCCGCATGTGACGGACCTCCCGCTGCGCGACATCGTTGACGTGATGCTTGCGGTCGATGCCGGCGCCTATTCATTCGAGGCCGGCAATGTGCGCCACGCGCACGAGTGGCAAGTATGGCGAGACGTCAAGCTGCCGGACGACCGGCTGATCCTGCCGGGTGTCGTCAGTCACGCGACGAACGTCGTGGAGCATCCCGAACTGGTCGCCGAGCGCATCATGCGGTTTGCCGACCTTGTCGGCCGCGAGCGGGTCATCGCGTCGACCGATTGCGGACTCGGCGGCCGGGTTCACGCGCAGATCGCGTGGGCGAAGCTCAAGGCGCTGGCAGACGGCGCCCTGCTGGCCAGCCGACAGCTCTGGCGCTGAACCATTGGGGTCGGGGTGCCTCAGCCGCCGTTGTAGAGCGGCAGATGCGCGATCTCGGCCCACGCCGCCTGCGGCTGGATCTGCCACGTGTAAAACGTGTCGCGGGCCCAGCCGCCGCCGCGGCTGCCGCCGCCGCCGCTGGCCCAGGTGTTCGACACCAGAACCTTGACAAAGACCTGCTGGCCCGGCGCAAGGTCCACAGTGGCGAACTGGTTGACGTCCATGCCCTGGCTGTCGACGGTGACAGTGTAAGTCCCCGGCGCCACGTCGCGATAGAAGACGCCGCCCGACTGCGAGACGCCGATGATCGTGCCGTTGAGCCGCACATAGGGCGTCGCCAGCGATTCGTAGGGTTCGTATTCGCGGAAGATCCAGATGCGCGCCTGGCCGGGCGGCACCGGTGCCGGCGCCGGGCGCGCCGTCGGGTAGGCCTCGGCCAATGCGTGCGCGCGTCCCGGCAGGCCGATCAGCGCCAGCGCGATAAGCAAGGCACCACCGGCGGCCGCGATCCGGCGGGTGAGGACATGGTTTACGATGGTTAACATGGTGATAATCTCCTGCTCTCAACTTATTATAGGCGGCCGAGCCGGACCGGCGCTACGCTCGATCGGAACGCCTCCGTAGCATTTTCATCAACCGTCCGCCCCTGGTCTGCCGCGCTGAAAGGCGGTAGAACGCTCTCGGCCATGGCTTTGTACGCGAGATTGGGATGCGTTACCTCGGCCTCTTTGCCCTGCTCGCCCTCGCCGCCTGCACCCAGGCAACCGCGACCCCGGCGTCGTCGAACCGCGTCGACAACCAGACCTTTGTGATTCACGGCCCCGGCATTCCCGGCGGTTCCGCGGCCCCGAACGAGCGTCTGGCCGAGCGACTGTGCCCGAACGGCTTCCGCGTGCTCGACTCCACCGTGCGGCGCAACAGCCCGGACGGTTATGCGGACGACATCGGCGATACATTCACGAACTGGACGATCCGCTGCCTCTAGCCGCGCCGCCCGCACAGCCGCCGAACCTCAGTCGAGACGCGTGCGCTCTTCGGCGAAACGGTACAGCGGCCGCCACAGCAACCGGTTGAAACACGTCACCATCAGCGACATTACCGCGATGCCCAGCACGATCCGCGGAAAATCGCCGGCATTGGTTGCCTGCGCGATGTAGGCGCCGAGCCCGTGAGCGATCAGCGTCGTTTTGCCCCATGACACGTATTCCGCCACGATGCTGGCATTCCACGCGCCGCCGGAGGCCGTGATCGCGCCGGTTACAAAGTAGGGGAAAATGCCCGGCAGCACGACCTGCCGCCACCATTGCGGTCCGCCGACCCGAAAATTGGTGGCGGCCTCGCGCAGATCGGTGGGAAATGCGGACGCGCCGGCGATCACGTTGAATAGAATGTACCATTGGGTGCCCAAGATGATCAGCGGGCTGAGCCAGATATCTGGATTCGCATGGGTGTCGACGATCGCGACGACAAAGATCGGGAACAGCAGATTGGCCGGAAACGCCGCGAGAAACTGCGCCAGTGGCTGGATGCGTTCGGCGACCGCGGGGCGCAGCCCGATCAACACCCCGAGCGGCACCCATACCACCGAGGCGATGACGATCAGTGCTAGCACGCGGACCAAGGTGCACAGGCCGAGCAGGAACACCGTCACGACATTCGCCCAGCCGAGCTCGCTGGCGACAAATGTCACCGCGCGATAGGCGCAATACGCGGCGGCGGCGGCAATGAGGCCATACCACAGCGTATCGGCCCACCTTGCCGAGCGCATCTCGCCATAGGGGCGGCGCAGGATAGTACGAGCGACCGGCAGGCGAAGGTTGGAGAGCATCGTCAGCGCGCCGGCCAAGGGCGCCAGCAGATAGCGCATCAGACGGGTTTGCTTCATCAGATCGAGCACCCAGGATCCCGGAACCGCCTGCGCCGCGGTCTGCTCAAAGCGGAATTTGTCGGCCCAAGCGACCAGCGGGCGGAACATCAGCTGGTCGTACAGCACAATGACGACGATCATCGCCAGGATGACCCACCCGACCGCCGCGAGGTCGCGTTGGTCGAGCGCCCTGGCCAGATAGGCGCCGATACCCGGCAGGGTCAGGGTCTTGTCGCCGACCGTGATCGCTTCCGAAGCGACAATGAAGAACCAGCCGCCTGACGCGCTCATCATCATGTTCCAAACAAGCCCGGGCATCGCGAACGGCACTTCGAGCTTCCAGAAGCGCATCCAGCCTGACAATTGGAAGCTGCGCGACGCTTCGACCAGGTCGCGCGGCACGGTGCGCAGCGACTGGTAGAAGCTGAACGTCATGTTCCACGCCTGGCTCGTGAAAACCGCGAAAATGACCGCGCATTCCGCGCCCAGCACCCGGCCCGGAAACAGCGACATAAAGAAAACGACGGTAAAGGAGATGTAGCCGAGGATCGGCACCGACTGCAGGATATCGAGCAGCGGGATCAGAACCTTTTCTGCTCTGGCGCTCTTCGCGGCGATGGTGCCGTAGATCAGCGTGAAGACCAGCGAGGCAACCATCGCCGCAAGCATGCGCAAAACGGTGCGCAGCGCATAATCCGGCAAATTCGCCGGATTGAGTGAGACGACCGGCTCGCGCAGCGCGGACAGCGGCGCCAGCGTTTGGTGCGCGCCGAACCCGATCATGCTGATGACGCCGAGGATCAGCGGGAAGGCAAGCAGATCCCAGCGGTTCGGGCGCAGACCGGCGACCGTCGTTCCCGCTTGCTGAAATTGCAACTCGGGCATGCTGTCACCTTGTTTTTCCAAATGCGGGCCGCGGCAGCAGCCGGATCGTGGCATAGCTCTGCGACCGCTGAGTGACAAGGCGCACGATTGACCGACGCCGCAAACGACGGGTATTAACGGCGCCGCCGCGGACGGTCGCCGGCGAGCCCCTTCGGCGCCCTCCCGCCATACCCGCCGCCGCCAGCAACAGCCGAGGTTCGACCGATGAGCGTCCTGACCGAGGACAGGCCGACAGCCGCGCTCGACGCGGCGCTGCTGCTTGCGTCCGGCGTCAGCAAGAGCTACCGCACCCCCGACCATCTTGGGCGGCTGGTGCTCGAAGGCATTGATTTCGCGCTGCGCGAGGGCGAGGTCGTTGCAATCCTCGGCAAGTCGGGGTCGGGCAAATCGACCTTTCTGCGCATCCTGGCCGGCCTCATTCCGCCGAGCGGCGGCCGCGTCGATTATCGCGGCCGGCCGGTCACGGGGCCGGTGCAGGGTATCGCGATGGTCTTCCAGTCGTTCGCGCTGTTCCCGTGGCTGACTGTGCTCGGCAATGTCGAACTCGGCCTCGAAGCGCTCGGCGTGGCAGCGGCCGAGCGGCGCCGGCGGGCGGTCGAGGCGATCGACGTGATCGGCCTCGACGGTTTCGAGAGCGCCTATCCGAAGGAATTGTCCGGCGGCATGCGGCAGCGCGTTGGGTTTGCCCGTGCGCTAGTCGTCAATCCCGACATCCTGCTGCTCGACGAGCCGTTTTCCGCATTGGATGTGCTGACGGCCGAGACGCTGCGCAATGACCTGATCGACCTGTGGAGCGAGAGGCGCATCCCGACAAAGGGCATCGTCATCGTCTCGCACAACATCGCCGAAGCGGTCGAGATGGCCGACCGCATCATGGTGTTCAGCAGCGATCCCGGCCGCATCAGCGCCGAGGTGCCAATCGCGCTGCCGCGGCCGCGCGATTGGGAGAGCGCGGCGTTCCGCCAGATCGTCGACCACGTCTACACGCTGATGACGACATTGCCGGGGCGCGACGGGCGACGCGGCGCCAGGCCCGAACCGATCGGCCTCGGCTATCGTCTGCCCGACGCTGCGGTACAGCAACTGTCGGGCCTCATCGAGCGGTTGACCGAGCCGGCTTACAACGGTCGCGCCGATCTGCCGCACCTTGCCGACGAAGAGAACCTTGATGTGGACGACCTGTTTCCGCTCATCGAATTCATGCAGATTCTGGGGTGGGCGAATGTCAGCGGCGGCGACATCGAATTGACGCCGGCCGGCCGCGCCTATGCCGAAGCCGACATGCTGCCGCGCAAGCAGATGTTTGCCGACGCGCTTTTAAAGCACGTGCCGCTCGCCGCCCACATCCGCCGCGTGCTCGACGAACGCCCCGGCCATCGCGCACCGGCGGCCCGCTTTCTGCGCGAATTGGAAGACCATTTGTCGGAGGAAGAAGCCGAGCGCGTGCTGGAGACGGTCATCAACTGGGGTCGCCACGCGGAAATCTTCGCCTACGACTACGACGACGAAGTCCTCAGCCTGGAGAATTTCTGACCTCGGCTCGTCGAAGCGAGGCGATCGACGACGGTCTGCTTGCTCAGGGGCGTTCAGCCGCCCGGTTGCGGCTCGGGCGCTTCAAGCCCGGAGGGGCGACCTGAGGGCGGCACCGAGCTGCGGCGGCCGGGCCGTTCTTCGGGCGCCGGCGGTGGTGACGTGTCGCGGACGATGCGCTCGCCCTTGATGACCCGGCGGATTTCGTCAGCCGACAGCGTCTCGTATTCCAAGAGGCCCTTCGCCAGGGCATGCAGCTCGTCGAGATGGCCGGTCAGGATTTCGCGCGCGGTGCGCTCGCCCTCGTCAACAATCCGCCGGATTTCGTCGTCGATCAGCTTGGCCGTCGCGTCCGAGACATTCTTGCGCTGCGTCACGGAGTGGCCGAGAAACACCTCCTCCTCGTTTTCCGCGTAGCGCAGCGGCCCCAATTTCTCGCTGAACCCGAACTCGGTGACCATGCGCCGCGCCAGCCCCGTCGCACGACGGATGTCGTCGGCGGCGCCGGTCGTGACCTTGTCCTCGCCGAAGATCAATTCCTCGGCAACGCGGCCGCCGAACAGGCTGGCCATCATCGCTTTGATCTCGATTTTCGACTGGCTGTATTTGTCGCGTTCGGGCAGGTACATCGTGACGCCGAGCGCCCGGCCGCGCGGGATGATCGTGACCTTGTGCAAGGGCTCGTGCGCCTCGGCGTACAGCATGCACAGCGCGTGGCCGGCTTCGTGATAGGCGGTAAGCCGTTTCTCGTCCTCGGTCATGACCATCGAACGCCGCTCGGCGCCCATCATGACCTTGTCCTTCGCCTGCTCAAATTCGGTCATGCCGACCGAGCGCTTGCCGCGGCGGGCCGCCATCAGCGCCGCCTCGTTGACAAGGTTGGCGAGATCGGCGCCGGAAAAACCGGGCGTGCCGCGGGCGATGACCTTGGGTTCGACATCGGCGCCGAGCGGCACCTTGCGCATATGCACCTTCAAGATCTTCTCGCGCCCGACGACATCGGGGTTGGGCACAACGACCTGGCGGTCGAAGCGGCCGGGGCGCAACAGGGCGGGGTCGAGCACATCGGGGCGGTTGGTCGCGGCGATCAGGATGACGCCCTCATTCGCCTCAAACCCGTCCATCTCGACCAGCAGCTGGTTCAGCGTCTGCTCGCGCTCGTCATTGCCGCCGCCGAGCCCGGCGCCGCGGTGACGGCCGACCGCATCAATCTCGTCGATGAAGATGATGCACGGCGCGTTCTTTTTGCCCTGCTCGAACATGTCGCGCACGCGGCTGGCGCCGACGCCGACGAACATCTCGACGAAATCGGAGCCGGAAATCGTGAAGAACGGCACGTTCGCCTCGCCCGCGATCGCCCGCGCCAAGAGGGTCTTGCCGGTGCCGGGCGGGCCGACGAGCAGCACGCCCTTCGGGATCTTGCCCCCCAGGCGCTGGAATTTCTGCGGGTCCTTCAGGTACTCGACGATCTCCTCGAGCTCCTGCTTCGCCTCGTCGATGCCGGCCACGTCCTCGAAGGTGATGCGCCCGACCTTCTCCGTCAGCAGCCGCGCCCGGCTCTTGCCGAAGCCCATGGCCCTGCCGCCGCCGCCCTGCATCTGGCGCATGAAGAAGATCCACACGCCGATCAGCAGAAGCATCGGGAACCACGAGACGAGCACCCCGAAGAGCGAGGGCACGTTGTCGTCGTCCGGCGCGGCGGAGATGCGCACGCCCTTGCTCGTCAGCCGGTTGACGAGATCGGGGTCACTCGGCGCGTAGGTCGAGAAGGCGCGGCTGTCCGTGAAATGGCCGTTGATCTTGTGGCCCTGGATCCTGACGTCGGCGATCTGGCCGCGGTTGAGGTCGTTGAGAAAATCGGA
>JASIAN010000015.1 GCA_030042035.1 Alphaproteobacteria bacterium
TCAGATCGGCTTCGACAAGATGGCCGCCGCGGCCGGCATTGACGAGGCCGGCGCCGCGCGGCAATCGCGCGAAGGTCGCGGCATTGAGGATGCCCTCGGTCTCGCGCGTCAGCGGCAACAGGCAAACCAGGATCTCGCTCTGGGCCAGTAAGCTAACGAGGCCGGACGGTCCGGCGCAGGTTTCGAACCCGGGAACGGTCTTCGCGCTACGGCTCCAGCCGGCGACCGGGAAGCCGAGCGCCTTGAGCATCCGGCCGGCGGCCTGCCCGATTGTGCCGAAGCCCAGGATGCCGACCGGCCGCTCGGCGGCGTTCTTCTGCGGTTGCTCGCGCCACTCAAACGCGCGCTGCTGCGCGAGATAATCGAGATCGCGGCGATGCAGCCGCAGGACGCCAAGCGCGACAAACTCGCTCATCGCCGCCGCCAGATAGGGATCGACGAGCCGGACGACCGGCACGCCGCGCGGCAGTTGCGGGTCGCCGAACAGGTGATCGACGCCGGCGCCAAGCGATAGGATCAGCTTCAAGTTGGGCAGCGACGCCAAAAGCCCGGGCGGCGGCCGCCACACGATCGCGTAGTCGATCGCGGCGGGGTCGCCGATCGCGGGCCAGACGCGGAACTCGCGTTCCGGCATTAGCCGCGCGGTCGCCGCCTGCCAGCGCACGGCCGAATCAACGGTTGAGCAGAACAGGATCGCCATCGCGCGCCCTTTTTGTGCGCCGCTATTGCGTGTCGCCGAAGATCGGAAAGAGGACGCGGTCGCCAGGCTTGATGGCAAGCCGCGCGGCGGTGCCGCCGTTCAGTTCGATGACGGCGCGCACCGGCGCTGTCGCGCCGAGCGGCTCCAGCGAACCGGGGACCGCGCGCTGATGGATGTTGACGATGCGGCCCTTGGCATCGACGAACAGCATGTCGAGCGGGATCAGCGTGTTCTTCATCCACATCGTCGCCATTTGCGGCGTGCCGAAATCAAAGATCATGCCGGCATTGGCGGCGAGATGCCGGCGAAACATCAGCCCCTGTTCGAGCTGGGCCGGCGTCGTCGCCACCTCGACGGCGAATTTGTACCGGTCGCTCGCCGTCACGATCGTTAGCGACGCGTGCGGAAAATGCTGCAGCTGCGCCCGTATCGTTGCGGCCGGCAGCGCCGCCAGCAACAAGGCGAGCAGCAAGACGCGGCGGCGATCGACAGACGCAGGCGACATCGGTCCTCCTCGGTGCGGCGATCCACTGTAGCATGGGCGGCGATTTCCCGGAGGCTTCGCCGATGCCGCACAACGCCCGCCACCCGGCCACGACCGCCGCGCAGGCGCTCGGCTGGACCGACCGCGAAACGGGCGCGGTGATCCTGCCGATGCATACCGCGACGACGTTTGAGCGCGACCCCGACAACCAGTACCGCCGCGGCCGCATTTACGCCCGCGCCGACAATCCCGGTTACGATCAGCCCGAGGCGTTGATCACCGCGCTGGAGGGCGGCGCCGCCTCGCTGCTGTTCGCCTCGGGCATGGCGGCGGCGACGGCCGTCTTCCGCAGCCTCCCGGCAGGAGCGCACGTCGTCGCGCCGCGCGTCATGTACTGGGCATTGCGCCGGTGGCTTGCCGCCGAGGCGGCAAAGGGCCTGCTGACGGTCGATTTCGTCGACCTGACCGCGCTCGACGAATTGCGCGCCGCCGCGCAGCCGGGCGCGACCGCGCTGGTGTGGATCGAGACGCCGGCCAACCCGCTGTGGTCGGTGACCGACATCGCCGCAGCCGCCGACATTACGCACCAGGCCGGCGCGCTCCTCGCGGTTGACAGCACCGCGGCGACGCCGGTGTTGACCCGGCCGATCGAGTTCGGCGCCGATATCGTCATGCATTCGGCGACGAAGTACCTGAACGGCCACAGCGATGTCATCGCCGGCGCGTTGACCGGCGCGCGGCGCGACAATTTCTGGCAGTGCCTCGTTGCCGAGCGCGGCGCCGGCGGCGCGATCCTCGGCGGCTTTGAGGCCTATCTCTTGCTGCGCGGCATGCGGACGCTGTTTCCGCGGGTCGAACGCGCTTGCCGCTCGGCGCAACTGATCGCCGAGCGGATGGCGGCGCATCCGAACGTCGCCGCGGTGCTCTATCCCGGGCTGCCGAGCGATCCCGGCCACGCCGTTGCCGCGCGCCAGATGGCGGGCGGCTTTGGCGGTATGTTGAGCCTGCGCGTCAGGGGCGGCGAGGCGGCCGCGATCGCGGCGGCGGCGCGGCTCCGGATATGGAAGCGCGCGACATCATTGGGCGGCGTCGAAAGCCTCGTCGAGCATCGCGCCTCGATCGAGGGCATGAGCAGCCCGGTGCCGCCGGACCTGCTGCGCCTGTCGGTCGGCATCGAAGACCCGGGGGATCTCATCGCCGATCTCGAGGCGGCGCTCAGCGGGCGCGATTAGCGGCCTCGTGTCGCCAATGCGGCCGCCGCTGCCCTTGCGCGACGGCTCGCTATGCCGTGGCTTTCACCCCATCGGCGGTGAGTTCGGCTTGCGCGGCGGCGAGCCGCGCGATCGGCACGCGGTAGGGCGAGCATGACACGTAATCGAGCCCCACGGCGCGGCAGAAACGAATCGAGGCCGGGTCGCCGCCGTGCTCGCCGCAGATGCCGAGCTTGATGTTGGCGCGCACGGCGCGGCCGCGCTCGGCGGCGATGCGGATCAGTTCGCCGACCCCCTCGGTATCGAGCGAGACAAACGGGTCGTGCGCGAAGATGCCGGCCTTCTGATAGGCGCCGATAAAGCCCGCCGAGTCGTCGCGCGAGATGCCGTACACCGTCTGCGTCAGGTCGTTCGTGCCGAAGCTGAAGAATTCCGCGGCCTCGGCGATCTCTCCGGCCAACAGCGCGGCGCGCGGCAATTCGATCATCGTGCCGACGAGATAGGGTATTTCGACGCCAGCGCGCTTCATGACCTCGTGCGCAACGCGGTCGACGATCGCCTTCAGGATGTCGAGTTCGCGCCGCGTCGCGATCAGCGGCATCATGATCTCCGGCGCAACCGTGCCGCCCGTTTCCTTGATGACCGCGGCGGCGGCCTCGAAAATCGCGACGGCCTGGGTTTCGTAGATTTCCGGGTAGGTGATGCCGAGCCGGCAGCCGCGGTGGCCGAGCATCGGGTTGGTTTCGTGCAGCGCTTGCGTGCGATGGCGCACCTCGGCGACGGTTTTGCCGGTCAGCCGCGCCATCTCGTCGAATTCGGCGTCGGTCTTCGGCAAAAATTCATGGAGCGGCGGATCCAAGAGCCGGATCGTCACCGGCAGCCCGTTCATGATGTGGAAGATTTCGGTGAAATCGGCGCGCTGCATCGGCAACAGCTTGGCAAGTGCGGCGCGGCGCCCCGGTTCCTCGTCGGCCATGATCATCTGGCGCATCGCGCCAATGCGGTCGGCCTCGAAAAACATGTGCTCGGTGCGCGACAGGCCGATCCCTTCGGCGCCGAAATCGCGCGCGGCTTTGGCATCGATCGCGGTTTCCGCGTTGGCCCGCACCTTCAGTTTGCGCACCTTGTCGGCCCAGCCCATCAGCGTCGCGAAATCGCCCGACAGCTGCGGCTGGATCGTTGCCACTTCGCCGAGCATGACCTCGCCGGTCGAGCCGTTGAGCGTGATGAGGTCGCCGGCATGGACGGTGTGGTTGCGCACGGTCATCGTCTGCGCCGCATAGTCGATGCGCAGTTCGCCGGCGCCGGAAACGCACGGCCGCCCCATGCCGCGCGCGACGACGGCGGCGTGGCTCGTCATGCCGCCGCGGGTCGTCAGGATGCCGCGGGCGGCGTGCATGCCGTGGATGTCTTCAGGGCTGGTCTCGACCCGCACGAGGATGACCGCTTCGCCATTCGCCGCCGCCTGCTCGGCCGCTTCGGCCGAGAACACGACCTTGCCGGCCGCAGCGCCGGGCGAGGCCGGCAGGCCGTGCGCCAACACAGTCGCCTTCGCTGAGGGATCGAGTGTCGGGTGCAGCAATTGTTCGAGCGAATCCGGCTCGATGCGACGGATCGCCTCGTCGCGGCCGATGCGGCCCTCGTTGACAAACGCGACCGCGATCTTGAGCGCCGCCTGTGCCGTGCGCTTGCCGGTGCGGGTCTGCAGCATCCACAGCCGGCCGCGCTCGACGGTGAATTCGATGTCCTGCATGTCGCGATAATGGTCTTCGAGGATGCCGCGCACCTTCCGCAGTTCGGCGAAGACCTTGGGCATGACCTCTTCCATCGCCGGCAGTGGCGAGCCGTTCGCGATTCTGCCGGCGATCGTCAGATGCTGCGGCGTGCGGATGCCGGCGACGACATCCTCGCCCTGCGCGTTGACGAGATATTCGCCGTAGAACTCATTGGCGCCGGTCGAGGGGTTGCGGGTGAACGCGACGCCGGTCGCGCAATCCTCGCCCATGTTGCCGAACACCATCGCCTGCACATTGACCGCGGTGCCCCATTCGGCCGGGATGTTGTGCAGCCGCCGGTAGGTGACGGCGCGGGCGTTCATCCACGAGCC
>JASIAN010000125.1 GCA_030042035.1 Alphaproteobacteria bacterium
GCGCGGCGGCTTCTCGGCCCCGACCGGATCGTCGGGGTGACCTGCGGCGACAGCAAGCACCGCGCCGTCGCCGCCGCCGAGGCCGGCGCCGATTATGTCGCGTTCGGCGCGTTCTTCCCGAGCGGGACCAAGGCCGGCGCCAAATACCGCGCGCGACCGGAGCTCTTGGCCGATTGGTCGGAGACGACGGTCGTGCCATGCTGCGCGATCGGCGGTATCACGCAGCAGAATTGCGGGCCGCTCGTCGAGGCCGGCGCCGATTTCCTCGCCGTCATCGGCGCGATCTGGTCCTATCCCGCGGGGCCGCGCGCCGCCGTGCGCGATTTCAACGCGGTTTTCGCGCGGTATCGGAGAGACTACAGCCCCCGGGTCGGCTGATCGTCGTGACCGATCGTGATCTCGGCCTGACGCCGCCGGCGAAGAGCTGACGATCGATTATGCGATGACCGACGACGAGCCTTATGAAATGCAATGCCGGTGCGGCGCCGAACGCTGTCGCGGCCGCATCACCGGTCGCGATTGGCAGAAGCCCGAAATTCAACAAAAGTATGACAGTTATTTTTCATGGTTCATCGAGCGCCGGATCGACGCCGACAAAAGGCGCTGATGGCTCAATAGCCGGAGTTGATGTTCCCAATGCAGTAATTGATGATGCATTCGGGATTGTCGGCGGTGGCGACGCTGCGCAATTGGATATGGCTGCCGCCGGCACAATAGGATTGATCGGCGACGACAAAATCGCCAAACGTCACTTGGCTGATAAAGACAAAGCCTTTCGCGGCAATGAGCGCGTGCAGCGCAGCGCAGGTGTAGGTGCGGGAGTCGACGCCGGCGGCCGAGGCCGCGGTGGTGAAGGCAAGGGCCGCGAGAAGCGCGGCCGGGGTTTTTGCTTTCATGGGCCTGGCGGTGTGGCCAATTCCGGCACGCGATAGTAGACCCAAACCAGGTTGAGCGCCATGACCGCGGCGGTCATGACGAACACCCAGGACAGGCCGAACGAGGCGGCGATGGCGCCGCCCGACAGCGGCCCCAAAGAATTGCCCATAAACATCGCCGAGGAGGTCATGCCGTAAACGGCGCCACGGTCGGAGCGGGCAACGAGCCGGCCGACCAGCGCGTTGGCGGTCGGCAATAACCCGCCGACAAACATGCCGACCCCGAAGCGCTCGCCGACGAACAGCCAGTAATTGTCGGTGAAGGCCTGCGGCAGGGTCATCAGCGCGGCGCCGGCGAGGCTGATCAGCAAGACGCGGCGGTAGCCGATCCGGTCGCTGCGCTTCCCTAAAAACGGCGAGGCGATAACATCGGCGAGGCCGGTGACCGAAAACGCGACGCCCGCCAGCGTCGCGATGTTGGGCTCGTTGCCGACCATGTCCTTCACGTAAAGCGTCACGATCGGCTGCACTGTGCGCACGCCGAACTGCGCCATCAGCAGCACAAAGAACAGCGCCATGAGGGCCGGCGTCGTCGCCAGCGCGATGAGGCCGCTGACCGTCGAGCGGCGGCCGCTGCCCTTTTGCGGCCGCACGAATTCCTCATGCACGATGAGCCACGCGAGCCCCACCGACAGGATGATCGTGCCCGAGGTGCAGAAAAACGGCACACGGTAGCTGCCGGTGAGATCGGCAAGCGCGCCGCCGACGATCGGTCCGACGAGCGAGCCGACGAGTTGCCCCGTTGACAGCCAGCCGAGCGAAAAGCCGAGCCGGCTCTCCGGCACTTGGCTCGCGACAAGCGCGATCGCGGAGCTGGAAAACCCGGCAAACAGGCCCATCAGCGCCCGTACCCCGAAGAACTGCCAGACGTCCTGTGCGACGCCCATCAGCGCGGTGAAAAAACCGATCGCGATCGACGAGCGCAGCAGCATCAGTTTGCGGCCGTGCCGGTCGGCGATGGTGCCCCACAAGGGCGACGCGAAGGCGGCGACAAATGACGTGCTGCCGCCAAGGATGCCGGCCCACAGATCGATCGCGGCGGGTGTTGTGACGCCGAGCTCGGGCAGGAACAGCGGCATGATTGGCGTCAGCATCGAAAACGCCATCGTCATAACGAACTGGATCGCCACCATCGCCCACAGCGTGTGCCGCCAATTGGCCGCCGCGCTTGGCGCCGCGGCGGCCGGCAACGGAGCGGCATCGACGACGGCCGGTGTGTTCGCCTCACCTATTGGCGCTTTCTGGTCAGCCATGCTCCCCCGCCTTACCCCCGGCATTGTAATGCAAGCACCGGGCGCGCATCATCCGACGCCAACGCAAATGGCCTGCCCGCTTTGGGCGGGGATGAATGGGACCGAGGGTGACATGAAATTCGGCATCTTTTACGAATTGCAAATGCCGCGTCCGTGGCACGAGGGCGGTGAACTCCAGCTCTATCAGAACGCGCTCGACCAGGTCGAACTGGCCGACAAGCTCGGCTACGACTACGCCTGGGAAGTGGAGCACCATTTCCTCGAGGAATATTCCCACTCGCCGGCCCCCGAGGTGTTTCTCGCCGCCGCGTCGCAGCGCACGAAACGCATCCGCCTCGCGCACGGCATCATGCAATTGACGACGACCCACCCGGCGCGCTGCGCCGAGCGCATCGCCGCGCTCGACCTCGTCTCGAAGGGGCGCGTCGAATTCGGCACCGGTGAGAGCGCCAGCATCACCGAACTCGAACCCTTCGGCATCGACTTCGCCGAGAAGCGCGCGATCTGGGAAGAGGCGCTGCAGGCGATCATCCCGATGTTCAGGGACGGCGGCAGCGAGCACCACGGCAAATATTTCGACATGCCGCTGCGCAACGTATTGCCGAAGCCATTGCAAAAGCCGCACCCGCCCTTATGGGTCGCCTGTTCGCAATTGGAGACGATCGAGATGGCGGGCCGCCGCGGCCTCGGCGCCTTGGCGTTCCAGTTCCTGTCGGCCGATGCAGCGCACGCCTGGGTGCACGCCTATTACAACGCCTTCACGAAGCGCCAGCAAAAGCTCGCCGACTATGTGACCAACCCGAACCTGGCGCTGACCAGCTATTTCATGTGCGCCGAGACCGACGAGGAGGCGCGCCGCCGCGCCGACGGCATCCCGTTTTTCCAGTTTGCGCTGCGCTTTTATGGCCAGCAGCAGGGCCGCCGGCGGCCCGACCCCGGCACCGTCAACATGTGGGACGAATACGAGAAGTGGAAGCGCGAGAACCCCGAGGGCCACGCCCGCGCGCTGAACACCGGGCTGATCGGCTCGCCCGAGACGCTGCGCCGCAAATTGCGCCGCTTCGAGACCTCAAACATCGATTCGGTCATCCTGCTCAATCAGGCCGGCAAGAACACGCACGAGCACATCTGCGAGAGCCTCGAACTCTTCGGCCGCGAAGTCATGCCGGAATTCCATGCCAACATCCCGGCGCACGAAGAATGGAAGAGGAAGGTCTTGGCGCGCGAGATCGAACTGGAAGAGATCGACACCCAGCCGTTCCGCGACCGCTATGGCCCCAACACCGTGCAGCTGACGCCGCGCCAGGCCGCGGAATAGGAGCGAGCTAATGCCCGTAATGGGGGATTGTGGCTGGGCAAGCGCTTGACCGACTTTTGGAAAACATTGGTTAGC
>JASIAN010000016.1 GCA_030042035.1 Alphaproteobacteria bacterium
CGCGGCGGCGCGATTATCAATATTATCTCGACGGCCGGGCATCAGGGCGAACCCGGCAACATCGGCTATTCGACGGGCAAAGCCGGGTTGCTCAATTTCACACGGTCGGCCGCGATGGAGCTGGTGCGCTATGGCATTCGCGTCAACAGTCTGACGCCCACCGCCACCGACCGTTCAGAGTCCTATGACCGCGCCGAACGTTGGGGCCGCACCGTCACCCGGCCCAATTCCGCGGGGCAGGCCAGCAATGCCTTCCGGTCGCGCGTGCCGATGCAGCGCCTGCCGGTGCCGAGCGATTACGGCCGCGCCGCCGTTTTTCTCGCCTCGGACGACGCTTCTATGATCACTGGCACCGACTTGCGCGTCGACGCCGGGGCGATCGCGCGCTATTGGGCCTGGGATCCCGGCGCGCCGCAGTAATGGCGTTTATGGGAAACTCAATTCCTTTGATATGTCAGGATCGGCCAGCCGCGGGCGCGGTCAAGACGCCCCTTGACAATAGCGAGAGGCGTCAGCAGGCTCCGCCCGGGTGATGGAGTTCGCCGTCTAACCGCCTTCGGGGCTGATGACTCCTCCGACGTCTCTTGACGTGTTGAAGGAGTATGGATGCGAACCCCGAGACCGCCCCAAAGCCCGTTTTGGTTTCGCGCGCGGCAGCCGGGAAGCTCACTCCTGTGAGCACGCGCGACATCCTGCTGCAGATCGGCCAGGTGCTGACGGTCGTCATTCTGGCGCCGCTGATCCAGGGCATCATCCTGCAATTCGAGGAGCGGGTGCAGCGCGCCCGCGGCCCCGGCATTTTTCAGCCTTACCGCGACTTGTGGAAACTTTTTCACAAGCAGGTTGTCGTGCCGCAGACGGCATCATGGCTGTTCTGGGCCGCACCGGTCGTTGCATTTACCTGCATGCTGACGGTGCCGATCCTGATCCCGGTGCTGACCAACTACCCGCTGCCGCTGTCGGGCATGGGCGACATCCTGGGCGGCGGCCTGATCCTGACGCTCGGCTCTTTCATGATCGTCTTGGCCGGACTCGATACCGGCAGCGCCTATGGCGGTATCGGCTCGAGCCGCGCTGTCATGGTGACGATCCTGGCCGAACCGACGCTGATCCTCGTGTTCGTCGGCATCACGCTGCTCGCCAAGGCGATGCTGCCGTTTGTCGTCAACCACCTGCTCGTCGCCAGCTGGGTCGCCTATTTCAGCCCGGCCCACCTGTTCCTGGTCGCGGCGTTTTTCATCGTGCTGCTGGTCGAGACCGACCGCATGCCGATCCATTCCTCGACCCATATCGAAGTATACATGATCGAGGAAGGCCGCGTGCTCGAATATTCGGGGCCGCTGCTGGCGCTCCTGAAATGGGCGTCGGCGATGAAGCAGTTCATTCTCTATACGATCTTCTGCAACGTCCTGGTGCTGCCGTGGGGCTTGTCGGTTAAAGGCACGGCGCTTGGGGCGCTCGCCGCGGCCGCCGGCCTCGTCGTCAAGTTCACGCTGGTCGCCTGTTTCGTCGTGTTCGTCGAGACCGCGCAGTCGCGGCTGCGCTTCTACCGCTATCAGGAGCCGCTCGCCGCGTCGTTCCTGCTGGCTGTGCTGGCGATCATCGGCACGCAATTGGGCTGACGGATGCCGCTCGCAGCCCTGCCACCGCTCGCCGCTGCGCTGTTCAGCGTCCTCGCGATCGCGAGTCTGCTGTTGTCGTTCGTCATGCTCGGCTCGCGCTGGCTGAAGCAGTACCTCTATGCCTTCGCCGCCGAATCCTGGATGATCGCGGGCATTTCCGCCGCAGTGGCATTCTTCGATCATGTCCCGGAGTTGTACTTGATCGCCGGGCTGACGGTGGCGTTCCGCGGTCTCATGCTGCCCTGGCTGATCTGGCGCATGATCGGCCGGCTGACCATCGATCGCGAGTTTCACGAGATCGTGCAGCCCGCATCCGGTCTCGTGATCGGCGCGCTGTTCGTCGTCTTCGCGCTTGCCGTGTCGTACCGCATCGCCGGCGCGCTCAGCGTCAAACCCGGCGTCGCGGTCTTGGCGCTGACCGTCATGCTGGCGATGATGCTGATCGGCTTTCTGTTGCTGGCGGTGCGGCGCGAGGCGATCAGCCAGATCCTCGGCCTCCTGGTGCTGGAAAACGGCATCTTCCTCGGCTCGCAGATACTGGTGCCGGGCATGCCGCTGCTGTTCGAGCTGGTCGTGCTGTTCGACCTCCTCGTGCTGATCGCGTGCTTCGGCGTCCTGGTTGCGTATCTGCAGACGCATGCCGGGACGACCAGCGCCCGCGACCTGAAGCGGCTGGTCGGCTGATGCCCGGGGCCCTGCTGCTCGCCGTCACAGCATCGCCCTTGGCGGCAGCCATCCTGTGTCTGGCGGCGCGACAGCCGCGCCTCAGCGAAGGGCTGAACCTCGCTGCCGCAATCGTTTCCTTTACCGCGGCGCTGCCGCTGCCGTTTCTGATCGGCGCGCCCCCGGCGCTGTTCTGCGACGGCTATGTGATCCTCGACCGCGCCGCCGCCTGGGTCACGTTGTGCAGCGCGATCGTCTACCTTCTCGCCTCGATCTATGCGGTCGGCTACATGCGGCTGCTCGACGAAGACAACCGGCTGTTCGGATTTTACGCGCTGTTCGCCGGGTTCGGGTGCACGATCCTCGTCGCGCCGGTGATGAACCACATCGCGCTCTATTGGATCGCGATCGAATTGACGACGCTGGTCAGCACCTTTCTCGTCGCCTTCGAGCGCGCCGCCGAGAGCATCGAAGCGGCCTGGAAATACATCATCGTCGTCTCGGCCGGGATCAGCCTGGCGCTGCTCGGCACGCTGCTGCTGTATTGGAGCGGCAGTTTCGTGTTGGGACCGAGCTACACGATGACCTGGGCGGCCATGTCGGGCGCGGCAGCGCGGCTCAACCCTCTTCTTGTCATGCTCAGCTTCCTGTTGGCCCTGGTCGGCTACGGCTCGAAGGTCGGGCTGGCGCCGATGCATACCTGGCTGCCCGATGCGCACAGCGAAGGCCCGGCTCCGGTCTCGGCGATGCTTTCGGGAGCGCTACTCAACACGGCGATGATCGGCATCGTGCGGTTTCTCGGCATCGCAAGGGCAGCCGGTCTCGGCAGGGCGCCGGGCTTGGCGTTGGTCGGGTTCGGCGCGCTGTCGCTGTTTATCGCGGGCCTCTTCATCGTGCGCCAGCAAGGCGTCAAGCGGCTGATGGCGTATTCCAGCGTCGAGCACATGGGGGTCATGGCGCTCGGCTTCGGCTTCGGCGGCCCGCTCGGCATCGCCGGCGCGCTCTACCATATGCTCAACCACTCGCTGAACAAGTCGCTGATGTTCTTCGGCGCCGGCAACATGATGCGGGCCTACGGCACCAAGGACATCGCCGCCATCACCGGCGTCCTGCGGTATTTCCCGGTGCAGGGCGTGCTATGGCTGGCCGGCGCCGTCGCGATCACCGGCGCGCCGCCGTTTGGCTTGTTTCTCAGCGAGTTCACGATCATGCGGGCCGGGTTGCAGCCGTCGTTCGCCTGGGCCGTTTATCTAATGGCGGCCCTACTGATCGTTATTTTCATCGGCTTTCTCAATCATTTCCGGCACATGTACTACAGCCGGTCAGACGGCAGCACCGGGGCTCCGGCCCGCCGCCTGAGCGCCTGGTGCGCTGTGCCGATGTGGCTGGCGCTGGCGCCGGTCCTGGTGCTCGGCGTGTGGTGGCCCGGCGCGATTTGGAATTACCTCGCCGCGATCGCCCCATCCCTGTCGGCAGGGATGCCGTGAGCGACGCGGTCATCGCCGCCCCGGCCATCGCACAGATCGCGATCGCCCCCGCCGACTTGCCCAACGCGGTCGCTGCGTTGCTGCGTGACGGCGGCCGCATGCAAATGGCCTACGCCCGCCATGCGGCGCCGGGCGCGATCGAGCTGCGCTACCTCGCAAGCCGCGGCCCCAACGATTTCCTGATGTGGCGTGCCGTGCCACAAGGTCCAATGCCGAGCGTCGCGGCGATCAGCCCGCTCGTCGGCTGGTACGAGCGCGAGATCGCTGACCTGTTCGGGGTCGAATTCACCGGCCACCCGGAACCGCGGCGGCTCGTGCTGCATGACGGCGCGCGGCCGGCTTTGCCGCCGCTCGACCCCGACTACCCCACCGATGCGGCGATGCCGTTCGAACCGGTCGAAAGCCCGCTCCCTGCGATCGCCGGCGACGACGTGCAACGGCTGCCGTGGGGGCCGGTCAGGGCCGACGTCGTCGAATCGGCGGAGTTTCTGTTCGTCTACGCCGGCGAGCACATCATCCATTACCAGCCGCAGCTGTTCTTCAAGCACCGCGGCATGGAAAAGCGTTTCGAGGGCCGCTCACCGCCGCATGGCGCGATGCTCGCCGAGCGCGTCTCGGGGGTAGGCAGCTTTGCCCATGCACTGGCGTTCTGCCAGGCCGTCGAGGCGGCGGCGGGATGCGCGGTGCCGCGCCGCGCCCGCCTGTTGCGCACGCTCTTGGCCGAGCTCGAACGGCTCTACAACCACCTGCATTACCTCGGGCATCTCGCCGATACGACGACGCTGAAGGTCGGCAACGCCGAGGGGAAGCTTTTGGAGGAGCGCGTCAAGCAGCTGAATGGCCGGCTCAGCGGCAGTCGCTTTCTGCGCAGCCTCCTCATTCCTGGCGGGCTGCGCCGCGACCTCGACCCAGCTCCCTGGCTCGGCGCCGAGCTCGACCGCCTCAAGGCGCCAATCGCGACCTATACGGCGATGCTGGAAACGACCAACAGTCACCTCGACCGGCTGGTCACGACCGGCGTGCTGGCGCCTGAGGTTGCCTTCGACCAGGGTGCGACTGGTCCGATCCAGCGTGCCTGCGGCTTCGAGCGCGACCTGCGTCGCGACCACCCCTATGCCGCTTACGATGAGGTGCCGCCGGCGGTCCCGGTGCGGACGAGCGGCGACGCGCATGCCCGCGCGCAGGTTCGCATCGCCGAGATCGACGCGAGCCTAGATGTGATGCGGCGACTGTTGCCGCTGCTCGCCGACGGGCCTGTCTGCGCCGCGTGTACGGCGCCGGCCGGCAGCGAGGGGGTGGGCTGGGCGGAATCGCCGCGCGGCTCATTGTTTTACGCGGTCCATATCGGCGCTGGAGGCGTTCTCGCGCGGGTCAAGATCAAGTCGCCGTCCTTTTCCAACTGGCGGGTGTTTCCGTTTACCGTGCACGGCAGCAACATGATGGACTATGCGATCAACGAGGCGAGCTTCGGCCTGACGATCGCCGGCTGCGATCGGTAGGGAGGGGCCGGCAATGCCGCTATGGACATTGTTCGGGTTGCGCCGGGGTCAGGCGACGCTGCCGTGGCCGCGGCGCAGGGGGCCGGCCGGACAGGAGGGCGTCCTCGGCATGCCACGCTTCGAGCCGGAGCGCTGCGCGCCCGACTGCGAGGCTTGCGCTACCGCCTGCCCGACCGCAGCGATCACGGTCGAAAAGATCGGCGCCGGCGGCGATGCCAGTGAGCGGCTGCGCGTCGATTATGGCCGCTGCGTCGTCTGCCAGCTGTGCGTCGAGGCCTGCCCATCAGGAGCCGCGACCGCCTCGTTCGACTGGGCG
>JASIAN010000126.1 GCA_030042035.1 Alphaproteobacteria bacterium
CCAGCGCCGTGCAGATCGGCACCGCGTTTCTGCGTTGCCCGGAGGCCAAGACAAACCCGGCCTGGGCCGATGCGCTCGTCGATCTCGAGCCGGAGGCGACGGTGCTGACGCGCGCCTTTTCGGGCCGGCTTGGCCGCGCCGTTGCAACCCGGTACGCGCGCGCCGCGGCAGCGCCCGAGGCGCCGGCGCCGGCACCCTACCCGGTCCAGCGCGGCCTGACCGCGGCGATGCGCGAGGCGGCGGTCCGCGCCGGCGACGTGCAGCGCATGCAGGCTTGGGCCGGCCAAGCGGCAGCGCTGGCGCGTGCCGAGCCGGCGGCAGAGGTCGTCCAGCGGCTGTGGCGGGAGGCGGAAGCGCTGCTGCCGGCAGCGTGAGGCCGGCCGCCTGTCAGGCCGCGTCACCTGGCTGAACTGGAGAAACGTGCTCATCGCCGCCTACATAATCGCGCAGTGGTGTGACGGCGGCACTGGCGGCGCTATTCGGCCGGCCTCGGGCGAGAATGCGGCGCTGGCCGCTGCGTCAGGCGCGGGAACATCGGGCCGAGTTTCACGAGGAAATCGAACGCCATCAACAGCGCCGCGAGCGCGAACGGTACGTCGCCGACAAAGCGCAGCCACTGCCACAGCACGGTCGTGTCGTAGAATTGCAGACTGCGCGCGTAGGCAAGGCCGTGCGCGTATACCGCTTCGAGCTGCGGCCAGCCGATCGGGAAGAAGTTGAGGGCGATCCACAACACGAGCCCGGTGTTGTAGAGCCAAAAGGCGATGAGGCCGGGCCGGTCGCTGAACGGCCGCTCCGCGCCAGCGGCGTAGCGCAGGCAGAAATAGACGAGGCCGATCGCAAGCAGACCAAAGGCGCCGAACAGTGCGGTGTGCGCGTGATTCAGTGTCAGGAACGTGCCGTGCTCGTAGTAATTGACGAGCGGCGCATTCAATGTGCCGCCGCCGAACACCCCGGCGCCGACGAAATTCCAGAACGCCGCTCCAAGGATATACGTATAGGCGACGCGGTAGCGAAATTCTTCGCGCTGCTTGATGAGATCGGCTTCGTCCATCGCGTCGAGGATCAACAGCACGAGCGGCAATACCTCGATAAAGGAGAACATCGTACCGAGCGGCACCCACATGCCCGGCTCACCGACCCAGTAGAGGTGATGCCCGGTGCCGAGCACGCCGCCGAGGAAAATCAGGATCAGTTCGAGATAGACCGAGCGTTCCGCCAACTGCCGCGACACCAGGCCGAGCGCCATCAAGAGATAGGCGCTGACTGCCGCAGCGAAAAACTCGAAGGACTGCTCGACCCAGAGATGGACAACCCACCAGCGCCAGAAATCGGTGATCGTGAAGGACGGATTGACCCCGGTCAGCGGGATCATACCGAAGACGTAGAGCACCGCGATATTGACCGTCGACGCCCACAGCAGATGTTCGAGGCGAATACGCCCGGTCCAGAACTGGCGGGCCGCCGCGCCGAACGCCGGCCAACTCGGCCACAGGCCGCGCAGCACGAGGGCGCTCCACAGCACGAGACCCGCGAAGAAGCCGATCTGCCAGAGGCGGCCGAGTTCGAGATAAGAGAGGCCCTGGTTGCCGAACCAGAACCAGTCCCGCCTGATATCGCCCATGATGCCGAGGTAATCGCCGACAAGCGCACCGACGACGACAATGACGGTCGCCCAGAACAACAGGTCGACAAGCAGCCCCTGCCCACCCGCCTCGCGGCCGCTGATGGCCGGCGCGAGAAACAATGCCGCGCCGATCCACGACAGCCCGATCCATACGATCGGCGTCTGGATATGCACGCTGCGCCAGAAATTGAACGGCAGCACGCTGTCGATATGCAGGCCGTAGAAGCTGGTCCGGTCGGCGTAGTAATGGCCGAGCATGGCGCCGGCGAGGATCTGCAGCAGCAGAACGGCTGCGACGACCAGGAAATATTTGCCGATCTTGCGCTGGCTCGGGGTCAGCGGGCGCGAGGTGGCGAGCACCAGGTCGAACGTGCCGGTGTCTGTGCCGCGGATGTAGCGGTGATAAAGGAACAGCACGAGGCCAAAGCAAAAAAACGTAAAGCAGAAGCTGATCCACGTCCACACGAAGGTGGCCGGCGTCGGCCGGTTGCCAACCAATGGCTCGTATGGCCAATTCTGCGTCCAGGAGGCAGCGCTGCCGGGCCGGCGCGCGACGGTCGTCAGCGCCGAATAGAGGATGAAGTCGGCGGTCTTCGCGGCATCGGAGGGATCGAGACTGTAAGCCTCGGTCCAGCCTTTGACAAAGTCCTGATGCAGCAATTCCGACGCTATGTCGCCCTTCAGCGCAACGAGGGCCGCCGCCACCGCAGCAGGCAGACGCGCCTCGCGGCCGGAAAGATCGATACCCTGGAGCCGCCGCTGCATCTCGGCTCGCACTGCCATGCGTTGTTCCGCAGACAGTGCCGACAACGGTTTGCCGAACCGCGCCCGCGCGATGTTGCTTTCTGTCAGTTGCCCGAGCCGCACCAGGTATTCGGCAGTGTAGTCCTCGCCAAAATAGGATCCCATGCCATAGATGCTGCCGTAATCCATCAGATCGGCGCGCTGGAACGCGGCCTTGCCCGCCACGATGTCGCCTGCCGTCATGACGACGGCGCCGTCTGGGGCAACAAAGCGGTCCGGCTGCGGCGGCGCGGCGCGATAGGTGGCGTCGGTCGCCCAGGCCAGAACGGCGAACGTGACGACGGCAACCGCGAAGAGGCTCCATTTCAGGATATTGCCGACGCGGTCTTGCGCTACTTGCGCGACGGGATTCACGCTCGCATCCATTGGCTCACCCCCTTATGGCCGTGGCGAGATTGGATTCTATTTACACGCGAGAGCCTCGCGCAACTCGGTGGCGTGGTTGAAGCGCATATCGGCGGCGGCGTACGCCAGTGATCGCAGCTCCGCCAGCAGGGTCGCCTTTGCCGCGACTTGGGACCGGTAACGGCGGCGGATTTCTTCCCAGCGCGCTTTGTCGTGGCCAAACCGATGACGCCGCTCCGAGCCGCACGCGATGTCCTTCAGCCAGCGGGTGACGCGCGCGTCCTCCCCGCGCAGGCTGCGCGGCTACCGCCGGTCAACAAGGATGCGAGCCCGGTCTTGGCGGCTCGCAGGCCGAGCCATCGAGCGTCTTCGCGTTTCACACCGGCGTCAGCGGGGCGTGCGGCGGCGGCGGCAGCTCGATCCGCACTGCATCGCCGCGGCGAACCTCGCCACCGGCCACGACAATGGCCATGATCCCGGCCTTGCGAACAAGATTTCCCTGCTGGTCGCGATCAAGGGTCGCCTTCATCAGACCCGGCTGAATGCGGTCGAGCTGCGCACAGGGGTTGCGCAAGCCGGTGACCTCGACAACGGCCGCCTGTCCGAGCCGAAGCCGCGTTCCGGTCGGCAATCCGAGCAGATCGACGCCCGCCGTCGTGATGTTCTCGCCCATCTGGCCTGGGGCGATGGCGAAACCGGCTTCGCGCAGCTCGTCGAACAACTCGGCGTGGATCAGGTGAACCTGGCGCAGGTTGGGCTGGTTCGGATCACGTGCCACGCGCGAGCGGTGTTTGACCGTCTCGCCGCTATGGGCATCGCCCGCGACGCCGAGCCCGGCCAGGAGCCGGATGCTGGGCGCCGTGGGCTTGCTCATCGTGTGGGTGGCGCTGCTGGCGATAGCGACAACAAGCCCAGACATTCCTCCCCCCGATCCTCGCTCGTGCGCCGCCGACCGCGAGCAGTCGCGGTTCAGGCGCATCGCCGGCCGTACGGCGTCGTGCCGTTCACGGTCGGTCAAAGACGTATCCTATCTATGTGAACACCTCCGGCGACGGCAAGAGGCACCGCCGCCATCATCCGGCGCGTGACCCGACGGGTTGATCACGAGGTTGTGCGCCAGCACCGCTCGAAACGATCCGCGGCAGCGGGTCACAGGTCCGGCGTGTCGCGAAAAGGTTGCCGGCTCATTATATGATTTCGCCGATCGTACATTATTGCCCTGCGCGCTTTTGCGGATCGGCTGTAGCATGGTCGCGATTCCCCGGTATCGTCCGCAGGCCGGCCCGGCCATCCTGTCCGCCGGGTTCCGGCCGTTCTTTCTTGCCGCCGCGCTGTGGGCGGCGATCGGCATCCCGCTCTGGCTTGCCGCTTTCGCCGAAGGCCTGGCAATGCCGAGCCGGCTCGATCCGCTGGTCTGGCACGTCCACGAGATGGTGTTCGGCTTTGCCGCCGCGGCTGTGGCCGGCTTCCTGCTGACCGCGATCCCGAATTGGACCGGGCGGATGCCCTTGCAGGGCGGGCCACTCGCACTTCTGGTCGCGCTGTGGACGGCCGGCCGCGTCGCGGTGCTGTTCTCCGGCGAGGTCGGCCCTGCCGCCGCTGCAGCGGCGGATTTGGCGTTTCCCGCGGTCTTTCTAGCCGTCGTGGCACGCGAGATCGTCACCGGCGGCAACTGGCGCAACCTGCCGATGGTCGCAGCCTTGTCGCTGCTCCTCGTTGGCAATCTGCTCGTCCATCTCGACGCGCTCGCGATCACTACGACCGCCGCGCTCGGCAACCGCATCGGCATTGCCACGCTGTTGCTGCTGATCTGCCTGGTCGGCGGCCGCATCATCCCGAGTTTCACGCGCAACTGGCTCGGCAAGAACCGGCCCGACATCACCGCTCCGGCGGCGCCGGAGGGACGCTTCGACCGCGTCGCCCTCGTCGTCACGGCGGCGGCGTTGGCGCTCTGGGCATTCGCGCCGGATGCGATGGTGACCGCTTGGACGCTCGTCCTCGCCGGGATCGCCCTCGCCGTGCGCCTCGCGCGCTGGCGGGGCGAGCGGACCTGCCGCGAGCCCTTGCTGCTGATTCTGCATGTCGGCTATGGCTGGCTGGCTGTGGGTCTGCTCCTCGTCGGAGCGGACTCCCTGTATCAATTCCTGCCGCCGGCGGCTGCGCTGCATGCGCTGACGGTCGGCGCGATCGGTACGATGACGCTCGCGGTCATGACGCGCGCGACCCTCGGTCACACCGGGCGGCCGCTTTCCGCGGGGCCGGGCACGGTGGCGATCTACCTGCTGATCAGCGCAGCCGCGGTGCTGCGCCTTCTGTCGCCGCTCGGTGGCGGCGACATGGTCTTGCTTCTCTGGCTGGCCGGCGTCGCCTGGAGCGGCGCCTTCGGGTTATTCGCGATCCTCTACGGTGACCTGTTGGCCCGGCCGCGGGTGAGGTCGAGCCGATCGGCGATCGCGCGGTAGAGCGTGCGGGCCGCGCTCTCGGCATCCTCTTCCGGGCTGTTCGTATAGCTGAAGCGGCGCCCGACACCGAACTGGGTACGGTTGGCCGAACGCCAAGGCGCATCGCCAATGGATGCGTGCCGCCTGATTAGAGGTGGTTCTGCGCTCGACCGGGCATTGCGGTCTGGACGGGGTCTGCAATGGCTCCCGCAAGAAGGCGTTTCTTGGGTCTTCCGATTAGGCTATCGATCGCATAGCTGAACATGACAGCCGATACGGAGATCGCGATGCATACCCAGCGCGCGAATGCTTACATCGCAGCGCCCGACGCGGTCGCGGCGCTGCGCCGGGTCGAGGACTATCTGCACCGGGTGGCCGAAACGCATGCGGCCAACGCAGTCTATGATGAATTGCGCCGGCATTTCACCGATGAGAAGATCGCTGATCTGACGGTGGTCGGCATGATCAATCTGCGGAACCGGCTGGCGGTCGGGCTGTGCGCCGAGCAAGCGGCGGAGGTTTCGCCATGAGCGGGATCACGTTGCGCCACGCCGAGACCGATCAGGAAGTCGCCGCCTGTTTCCCGGTCATGGCGCAGTTGCGGCCGCATCTTGCAAGCGCCGAGGAATTCGTCGCCCGGGTCGCCCGCCAGCGCGCCGAGGGCTATCGCCTGCTCGCGGCCTGGCGCGACGGTGTCGCCGTGGCGCTGGCCGGGTACAGGACTGAGGAGAATCTGATCCACGGCCGCTTTCTGTACGTCGACGATCTGGTGGCGGCTGAGACGGAGCGCCGGCAGGGTCTCGGCGCCCGGTTGCTCGACGCGGTCGCCGGGGAAGGCCGCAGGCTCGGCTGCCGCCGTCTGGTGCTCGACACCGCGCTCGACAACGTGCTCGGCCACCGCTTCTACTACCGCCAGGGCCTCGTGGCGCGGGCGCTGCGCTTCAGCCGCGAGATCGCGCCGTCATGACGACAATCCTGCAACTTCTCGTCAGCCCGCGCCCCAATTCGATCAGCCGCCGGGTGGCGCGCGACGTGACGGGGCGGATCGCCGCGCTCCGCCCCGGCGCCCGCATCATCCTGCGCGACCTTGCCGCCGACCCGCCGCCGCATCCCGACGCCGGGTTCTACGCCGCGATCCTCACCCCGACGCCGGATGACGATCCGTGCTTTGCGGCATCGGAGCAAATGATCCGCGAACTGGAGGCGGCCGACGTCATCGTGATCGGCACGCCGATGAACAATTTCACGGTTCCTTCGACCCTGAAGGCCTGGATCGACCACATCGTCCGCATCCGCCGCACCTTCCGCTCGACCCCGGAGGGCAAGATCGGGCTCTTGCGCGACCGACCGGTCGTCGTCGTCATTGCCCATGGCGGCTATTGCGGCGACGCGCCGCCGGCGCAGCCCGATTTTCTGACGCCTTACCTGCGCGCGATCCTTGCGACGATCGGCATCGAGAGCGTCGGCTTTCTGCGGCTCGAAGGACTGGCGCGCGGACCCGCGGCGGTCGCCCGTGCACTCGATCTGGCCCAAAGCTGGACCGATTGCGAGCTGCCGCTGCTATTGCGGCGCTGACGCCCGCAATCGAGCTATCGAGCGGCGGCAGCCGATCAGGCGCGGCGTCAGCTGCGTTGCAGGCGATGCAGCGTGATCGCGGGCGGGCAGTTGAGACGAACCGGCTCGACGCACGCGCCGACGCCGACCGAAGTATAGCCCGCCATCGCGCCATATTGCCATGCGCCGCGTCCCATATGCCGGGGCAACGCCGCGTCGAGCGTCACGGGCACACCGCCGGGCAGACAGAGCTGCCCGCCATGCGTATGTCCGGCAAGCAGCAGGTCAAACCCGGCATGCGCCGCCTGCCGGTACACTTCCGGCGTATGCGACAACAGGATCGAGAACGCGTCGTCAGGGATCGCCTCGGCGGCCTTTTCGAGATTGTCCACCCGATAGAGATGCGCGTCATCGACGCCGGCAAGATAGAGGCGTTCCTGGCCGCGGCTGAGCGTTTCGCATTCGTTGACCAGCATGCGGATGCCGAGATCTTCGATCGGCGGCACCATGCGCACGCTGTCGTGATTGCCGAGCACGCCGTAAGCCGGCGCCGAAAAATGTGCGCACAACCGTGCCAAACCCTCGAGCGCGCGATCGAATGCCCCAAAGGTCTGGCTGCGGAAATCGCCGGTCAGGACGCAGAGATCATAGACGAGCGGCGGCAGCAGTTCGGCTAGACGCAGCATCGCCGCGTCGTTCGTCTCGATGTGCAGGTCGCTGATGTGGAGGATTGTAAAGTCGTCGAACGCCGCCGGCAGCCGCCGCGAGCGGACGATATTGTCGCGGATTTCGATGCGTGCGGCGTTGCGCCGTGCCCGCCAATATAGGCCGGAGAGCTTCAGGCCGCCACGCAGAACAGGCGCCCAGCTCTCCAGCTGCAACAGATCGAACCGGCGGGCACGCGCGCGGCGCTCGTGGTCGGCTTCGATGCCGAGCCGGCGGCGCGCGTGCAGGCGGCCGAGGCGGCGCTCGAGCCGATCGATGATATCGGCCTCGGCATCCGCCGGTGCCGGTTCTCTGGTATCGACAAGGACGGGCAAACCGGTTCTCGTCAGCTGAAAAAGGAGCGGTCGGGCTGGATCATTAGGCCTGAGGAGTTAAAGAATGATGGCATTCCGTCCTGCTGCCGCGGGCGCGCGCTTTTGCCGCGACCGCCGCCACCCGCCCGCTCGAAGCCTCCAAAATGGCGCTGGCGGCGACGCCTTGTTGCGTTATCGTTGCGGTTTGCGGCGGGGCGCGGCACTATCGAATACGGCAGCATTGTTGACCGGGTTGCGAGGCGACGGCGCGAAGGCGAGGGCATGGGCAAACCGACCGGGTTTCTCGAATTCGAGCGCATCGACCGCGGCTACGACAAGCCGGCGGTGCGCAAGCACAGCTGGAAGGAGTTCGTGCAGGCGCTTCCCGAACCGACGCTGCGCGCCCAGGCGTCGCGCTGCATGGATTGCGGCATCCCGTTCTGTCACGAAGGCTGCCCGGTCAACAACCTGATCCCGAACTGGAACGATCTCGTCTATCGCGATCATTGGCGCCAGGCGCTGGTGATGCTGCATTCGACCAACAACTTTCCCGAATTTACCGGGCGCATCTGCCCGGCGCCGTGCGAGGCGGCCTGCACGCTCAATATCGACGACAATCCGGTCACAATAAAGACGATCGAATGTGCGATCGTCGATCGCGGCTGGGAGGAGGGCTGGATTGTTCCGGTCGTCGCGGCACACCCGACCGGCAAGCGGGTCGCTGTTGTCGGCTCCGGGCCGGCCGGGATGGCCTGCGCCCAGCAACTGGCGCGCGCCGGCCACCGGGTGATCCTCTTCGAGAAATCCGATCGCATCGGCGGCTTGCTGCGTTACGGCATTCCCGACTTCAAGATGGAAAAATGGCTGATCGACCGCCGCATCGCGCAAATGGCGGCCGAGGGGGTCGAGTTTCGGCCCTCGGCCGAAATCGGCGCCGACATCGCGGTCGCCGACCTGCTCGTCGAATATGACGCGCTGGCGCTGACCGGCGGCGCCGAATGGCCACGCGATCTCGAGGTGCCGGGGCGCGAGCTCGCCGGCATCCGTTTCGCGATGGAATATCTGCCGCAACAGAACAGGCGCAACGCCGGCGACCCCGAGGCGACCGCCGCGCCGCATGGCACGATTACCGCGCAGGGCAAGCACGTCGTCGTGATCGGCGGCGGCGATACCGGCTCCGACTGCATCGGCACCGCCAACCGGCAGGGCGCAGCCTCGGTCACCCAGCTCGAAATCCTGCCGCAGCCGCCCGAGCTTGAAAACAAGGCGCTGACCTGGCCGGATTGGCCCTTGAAGTTGCGCACGTCGTCGTCGCAGGAGGAAGGCTGTGAGCGCGACTGGGCGGTCCTGACAAAGCGCGCGCGCGGATCGAATGGCCGGGTTGAGGCGCTGGAATGCGTCCGCGTGGCATGGACGCCGGGACCGGACGGGCGCTGGTCGATGCAGGAGGTGACGGACAGCGCGTTCGAGCTGCGGGCCGACCTCGTGCTGCTGGCGATGGGATTTCTCGGGCCGCGCCGCGCCGGTCTGCTCGAACAGGCCGGCGTCACGCTCGACCCGCGCGGCAACGTCGCGGCCAACACGCGCAACTACCAGACGTCGGTGCCCAAGATTTTCGCGGCCGGCGACATGCGGCGCGGCCAGTCGCTCGTCGTCTGGGCGATCCGTGAGGGCCGACAATGCGCCCGCGCGATCGATGAATTTCTGATGGGCTCGAGCCGGTTGCCGCGCTGATTGCAGCCTCACAGAAAGCTGGCCGAAACCGTGCCGATGCCGGCGAAATCGGCGGCGATTTTGTCGCCGGAGCCGAGCGGGAACTGCCGGGTGAACGAGCCGCTCATGACGTAATCACCGGCACGCACGGTCTCGCCGAATTGGGCGAGCTTGGCGGCGAGCCAGGCGACCGCATTATAAGGGTGGCCGAGCACCGCATCCCCCGTGGCGGTCGCGACCTCGACATCGTTGATCCGCACTCGCACCTCGACCGCCGCGAGGTCCGGCAGGCTGCCCGCGATAACCGGCGCACCGAGCACAAAGGACCTCTGCTGCGCATTGTCGGCTAGAGCCAAGGCCAATTCGCGCGCAAAATCGCCGCGCGTCTCGATGATTTCGAAGGCGGGGTGCACGCGATCGACGGCGGCCGCGACCTCATCGAACGTCGCGCCAGGCGGCAGATCGCGGCCCAAAACGATGCACAATTCGTTCTCAAACCCCGGCGCGATCAGATCATCGTAATAGAAACAGTCGCCCGACTGTCGCAGGCCCTCCGCCAGGAGGCAGCCGAACACCGGCTCGTGCACGCCGAACTGCTGCTGGATCGCTGCCGCGGTCAGCCCCACCTTCCAGCCAAGGCGGTGCGCCCCCGCTCCGCCGCGTCGGCGCACGATCGCGAGCTGGATGCGGTAGGCGTCGTCGAGCGCGAGCCGCCCGGCCCATGCTCGCGGAAAATACTCGCCCCGCTCGCGTGCCGCGGCAAATTCACCGACGGCGGCTTCGATTTCGCGTTCGTCCATCGCGTTCTCCGTCGCGGCGACTGCCGCAGCATCGCGCCGGCGCCCAGATCGTCATGCCGGCCGGCGGCGGATGAGGCTGATCGGTTTGAGGCTCATCACCGCCTCGCCGTGCTGGTTCAACACCTCGACGTGGCTGCGCACGATGCCCTCGCCGGGCCGCGAGCGAGACGGCCGCGCCTCGAGCACGGTCACCTTGAGGCTCAACCTGTCGCCCGGCCGCACCGGCTTCAACCAGCGCAACTCGTCGAGCCCCGGCGAGGCTACACTGGCCTCCGGCGACAGGAAATTGTCGGCGAAGAGCCGCATCATCATGGCACCGGTATGCCAGCCGCTCGCGATAAGGCCGCCGAATGCGCCGCGCGCCGCCGCCGCGCGGTCGGTGTGCATCGGCTGCGGGTCGTACTTCCGGGCGAATTCGATGATCTCTTCGGCGCTGACCGTCAGCGTGCCGGTGGCGAAGACCGCTCCCGGCGGATAATCCTCGAAATAGCGCCCGCTCATGGTCGCGCCGGGTCCGGATAGTCGATGAGACGCACTTCCTCGCTCGCGGTGTCGAGCACGGCGCAGCTCAATTGGCCGCCGTTGCGCGGGTCGCGCGCGTCGCCCGCCGATCCGGGATTGACCACCAGCACATGGCCCACGCGCTGCACCAGTTGCTGGTGCGTATGGCCATAGAGGACGATATCGGCATCGGTTTCGGCAAACCGCGCGAGCTCGCCGCTGCCGGGGTAGATATAGGTGCCGTAGGGTTGCCACGGCGTCGAATGCACGAGCAGCAGACGCTTGCCTCCGACGTGCAGTTCGCGGCGGTGCGGGCGCGCAGCGAGCCATTCGGCCAGCTCCGGGTCGATGCCAGGCCGGGCGCGGGCGCGCGCACCCAGCGGCCCGAAAAAGCATTCCTCATGATTGCCGAGGATCACCTCGGCCGCGTGCGCGCGCAGGAGACGCACGACCTCGTTCGAAAAGCGGTATTCGTAAATGCTGTCGCCGAGGCAAAAGAGCGCATCGATGTCGCCCATCAATGCGATCGCGCGCGCCAGGCCGACGGCGTTGCAGTGAACGTCCGAGACGATGCCGAGCCTCACAGCGGCGCCGCGCCGCGGTGCCGCGGCGTCCCACGATTGAGCCAAATCAATGTCACCCTCTCGCACCGCCTGAAAATGCTACCGGAGACATGCCGAACGGCCTTCGGCGCCGCCAGCCGCGAATCTGCCGCCGGACAGGGCGGCGGGCAGCGGATGGGCGGCAAGAAATACAGCGCAGCATGGGAGACCGCAAAATGATAGAATTAGTCATGAATAACGGTTGACGGATCGGTCGTCGAGTCTTGAGCGTTGTCTGACCTGGACGGTTTCGCGTCTCGCGATCTTCGTCCTGTGGCAGGAGCGTTACGGCCAACGGCGCGGCGCAGAAAACGGGCGGCAGGCATGACATTCGGCGGTAGCCTGAAAGGCCGGTCCGGGGCTTTCAATCCGCCGTCGCCGGCGGGCGCGCCCGACCGGAAGCATCGGGGCTGGGCATCGCTCTGGGGCGGCTATCTGCTGCGTTCGCTGCGCGGCGCGGCAAAGCAACCGCGCCAGCCCGGGCAGCTGGAAGCGGCTGCCGGCCGGCAGCCGCTGTCGCTGGTGCTGTGGGTCGTGCGGCCGCTGCGGCTGGCGGTGCTCGTCGCCGTGCTGCTGCTGATCGGTCTGGCGGCGGCTTGGGAAATGCGCACCTCGTATCTGGAGGCGGCGCTGCTTACCCGGCTCGATCGCAGCATGCATTTTGCGCCGGAGCCCGGCCCCAGCCCCTCGATCCGGTTTCCGACCGAAGGGCCCTACGACCAGCGCCTCGGCTATACGCAATTGCCGCAATTCGTCCGATCGTTGCTGGCGCGTCGCTACAAGATCGATTCGCAGGTGCGCTGGTCGCCGGGTCTCAGGCGATTCGTCCGCTTCGGCGGCTTCCCGATCTATCGGGAAAAGGATACTGCCGGCTTGCAGCTGTATGACGACAATGGCCACGAGGTCTACGGGGTGCAATACCCGCGTTGGATCTACCCGAACTTTGCCAGCGTACCGCCGCTCGTCGCCGACAGTCTGAGCTTCATCGAAGACAAATACCTGCTTGACCGGCGCGAGCCGGAGCGCAATCCGGCGATCGAATGGAAGCGGTTCGGGCTGGCCGCGGCCGGCCGGATCGCCGGGATGCTGATTCCCGGCATTCACGCCGGCGGCGGTAGCACGCTCGCAACCCAGACCGAGAAGTTCCGCCATTCCTTTGACGGACGCACCCGCGGCGTGGACGCCAAACTGCGCCAGATGCTGAGCGCCTCGGCACGCGCATATATCGACGGGCCGCACACGCTGAAGCGACGCGAGCAAATCCTGACCACCTATCTCAATGCGACGCCGCTCGGCTCGATGCCGGGGTATGGCGAGATCATCGGGGTTCCCGAGGCGCTGCGGATCTGGTTCGGCACCGATTACCGCGAAGCCGGGAAAATCCTCGGTGCGACACCGCGCGACGCTGCTCAGTGGGCGCGCAAGGGGGAAATCTATCGCGAAGCGCTGAGCCTGCTGCTGTCCGAGCGCCGCCCGACCTATTACCTGATGCAGAACCATCATGCGCTGGCGGCGCTGACCGACCATTACCTGTGGGTGCTGAGCAATGCCGGCGTGATCGGGCCGCGGCTGCGCGACGCGGCGCTCGCGGCCCGGCTCGTTTTCAAGACCGTGCCGCCGCCGATCGACCCGATCTCCTATGTCGATCAGAAGGCGACCGCGGACGTGCGCGACAAGCTGGTCGGCCTCCTCGACCTGCCGGATCTTTACGCGCTCGACCGGCTCGACCTCACGGCCGAGACGTCGATCGACACCGCGGCGCAAGCGCGCGTCACCGCACTGTTGCAGCGATTGTCCGACCCCAATTTCGTGCGCGCGCACGGCATGGTCGGACGGCAGCTGCTGGGCGGCGGCGATCTGTCGAAGGTGAGCTGGAGCGTTGTGCTCTACGAGCGCGGCGCCGACCGCGATTACGTGCGCATCCATGCCGACAGCATCAACAAGCCATTCGACATCAATTCCGGCGGCAAGCTGATGATGGGCTCGACCGCCAAGCTGCGCACGCTGATCACCTATCTCGACATCATGACGGTGCTGCACCACAGCCTGGCCAATCTGCCGTCCGCTGCGCTGCTGCAGATCGCCGCCGAGGCTCAGGACCCGCTGACCGGCTGGGCCGCCAAATACCTCGCGGAAACCGACGACCGCGCATTGCAGCCGATGCTCGACGCGGCGATGCAACGGCGCTATTCGGGGGCGCCCGGCACGTTCTTTACCGGCGGCGGCCTGCAAAGCTTCGGCAATTTCGAACACTCGGAGGATTACGAAAGACCGACCGTCGAAATCGCTTTTCAGCATTCGATCAACTGCGCTTTCGTCCGCCTGTTGCGCGACGTCGTGACGTATTACACGGCGGCCAGCGGCGTGCAGATCAAGCAGTTGCTCGACAATCCCCACGATCCGCAGCGCCTCGCCTATTTGCGCCGGTTTGTCGATAACGACAGCCAGCTCTTCCTGAATCGGTTCTACAGCGACTTCCACGGCCTTAGCGCAAAGCAGGCGCTGGACAAGCTGGCAAGCCACACCCGCCCGATCCCCAGCCGGCTGACCGTGGTCTACCTGTCGGTGCACCCCAATGCCCGCATCGCGCAGCTACAGGAGTTTCTGTTGGCGCATCTGCCGCACCTCGCGCTGACCGACAGGGAGCTGTGGCATCTCTACCTGACCGATTCACCACGGCGCCTCAACCTCTCCGACCGCGGCTATGTCGCCGGCATCCACCCGCTGGAATTGTGGATGGTGCGGTATCTCTACGAGCACCCCCATGCCTCGTGGAATGACGTCGTAAAGGCCAGTGCGCAGGTCCGTCAGAACAGCTACAGATGGCTGTTCCGCGGCGGCATGCACAAGCAGGACGTGCGCATCCGCATCCTGCTCGAACAGGACGCCTTCAACAGAATTGTCAATAACTGGCGTGCGGTCGGCTATCCGTTCGCCCACCTCGTGCCGTCGCTCGGCACCGTGCTCGGCGCCTCCGGCGATCGTCCGGACGCGTTGGCGAAGTTGATGGGCATCATCATGAACGACGGGATCAGAAAGCCGACCGTCACGATCCAGCGCCTGCGGTTCGCGGCCGGCACGCCGTACGCGACCGACCTGTCACCAACCGTCAAGCCCGAACGGGTGATACCGCTCGCCGTCGCTCGGACGGTGCGGCGTGCGCTGTCGGGGGTCGTCGCCGACGGCACCGCCAGCCGCTTGCGCGGCGCCTATACCCTGCCCGGCGGCACGCTGCTGCCGGTCGGGGGCAAGACCGGAACCGGCGACAACCGGTTTGATCATTTTGCGCCCGGCGGCGGCATTACCTCGTCGCGGGTCATCGATCGCACCGCGACCTTTGTGTTCTTCCTCGGGCCGCGCTTCTACGGCACTGTCACCGTCTACACGCCCGGCAAGTACGCCGCGCGGTTTCAATACACCAGCGCGCTCGCCGTGCAGCTCCTCAAGGTGCTGAAGCCGGAGCTGATGCCGCTCATCGAGGCGCCGGCGGCGACCCCGCCGTCGCCGGCTCTGGCCGAGCGGTCGCACTCGTAGTAGCCTTCAGCGTTCCCCCTGCCGTGGCAATAGCGGGGAAAGGAGATCGCGATGGCTATCGTTCTCGACCACACGATTGTCCCGGCGCGTGACAAGGTTGCGTCGGCACAGTTTTTTGCCCGCATCTTCGGGCTCGAATACAAGGGGCCGCATTCGCATTTCGCGCCGGTGCAGGTCAACGATGCGCTGACCCTCGATTTTGACGAGCGCGGCGATTTCGAATCGCACCACTATGCGTTTCGCATCAGCGATGCGGAGTTTGACGCAATCTTTGCGCGCGTGCAGGCAGAAGGGATCGCCTATGGCAGCGGCCCGCGCTCGCGCAGCGATATGGAGATCAATCATCGCCGCGGCGGTCGCGGTTTCTACTTCGAAGACCCGAACGGCCACGTCCTTGAAGTCATGACCGCTTAAGCCGCCGCCTCTTCACTGGCCGGCGCGCTTCGCGGCGGCGGTTGCGGCGAGATTGCGCCGCAGTTCGGCGTCGTGGTCGCGATGGAGCGTGCCCATCAGGCGATCCCACCACGTGAAGTGCGTCGCGTAATTGCAGCGGAAATAGCGGTGGTGCTGGTCGTGGTGGGTGACGCCGACGAGCGGCGACGGCGGCCGGCACCAGAGGCCGCCGTGCTCGTAGCCGGAATGGCCGACGACACCGGTGATCTGGTCGTAAAGCTTGTGGGCGAGCAATACCGCCGGCCCCGCCGGAACGAGAAAATGCGCGACGAGCCAATAGGATTGCAGAAACAGGTCGTCGATCAGCCGGTCGCTGTTGTTTGACCAGGCGACCGGCGTCACGCTCAGATGGTGCCAGCGGTGCACCCGCGCATAAAAAGGCCGGGTATGGATGAGCCGGTGCAGCCAATAGAACCAGGTGTCGAACACGACCATCGACAGCGCAAATGACGCCGCCCCTCCGAGGACGCCGCGGAGCGGCGCGAGGCCCCAGCCAAACCGCGCGTAGAGCCATTGGCCGGTCGCGAACATCGCAGCGATCGCGGCGAGCGACAGGATGCTTTGCCGGATGTCGCGGCGGATGAGCGCCGGCGGCGCGGCGCGCGGCTGCAATTTGGCGGCGGCCAACCGGCGGCTGGACCCTTCGACAAAAATGCAGCTCGCCACATAGACCGCCAGCAGCAGCGCGTAGACCGTCGCCGTCGTCGCCGCCCACGCCACCAGCCGTTCCGCCATCACTTCAACCGCGCCAGAATTGTTTCGTCGCGAGCCGTGCGCCCTCCGCCATCGCCGCCAGCTTGGCCCACACGACGTCGGGATCGACCGCGGCCTGGCCGACCCACGTGCCGAAGCCGCAATCGCTGCCGGCGACGACGTTGTCGCGGCCGACGAGGTTGGCATAGCGGGCGATGCGCTGTGCGATGAGTTCCGGGTGCTCGATAAAGTTCGATTTCGACTCGATGACCCCGGGAATGATCGTCTTGCCCTCGGGCAGCTTGACCCGCTCGAACAGCGTCCATTCATGGGCGTGACGCGGGTTGGCGGCCTCGAACGAGATCGTCGCCGGCCGCGCCGTAAACACGATGTCGATGATGTCGGCGATCGGCACGTCGTGGTGGTGCGGTCCCTCGTAATTGCCCCAGCATAGATGCAGCCGCGCCTGCTCCGGTGGCACCGCGGCGAGCGCATGGTTCAATGCCGCGACATGCAGGCCGGCCCGCATGCGGAATTCGTCGAGCGTCAAATCGGCATATTGGATGTGCCGGCCCATCGCCAGGTCCGGGCAATCGATCTGCACGATAATGCCGGCCTTGGCGATCGCCTCGTACTCGCCGCGCATCGCGTCGGCGATCGCGAACAGGTACGCTTCCTGGCTCGGGTAATGCTCGTTGCGGAAGAACAGCGAGATGACCCCCGGCGAGGCGGCGCTGAGAAAGGATCCCGCGGCGCTCGTGCCGGCGAGGGCGGCTTGCAGGTTCTCGATGTCGTCGAGCGGCGCGGCCGGATCACTGACCGCAATCGCGCCGGTGCAGGCGGGGGTTCGCCGGCGCGAGCGCCCGGGATCGCCGAACACGCGCTGCGCCAGCCTCGGGAAGTCGGCCAGATCGCCATACACAAAGGTGTTGCTGCTGCCGCCGAAACCGGTCAGGCGGTCCTTGACATAGGTGGCGTAGCTCGGCTTCGACATCTCGCCGTCATTGACGAGATCGACGTCTGCGGCGACCTGTTTCTTGACGACATCGGCGACGGCCTCGCGGATTTTTTCCGCCAGTGCGCCGCGCTCGACCGGCACGCCCTCCTCCTTGGCGAACATGGCCCGGATCAGGTCATCCGGCCGCGGCAGGCTGCCGGTGTGGGTCGTCAAAAAGCGGTCGAACCCATACGCCATACCCGCCTCCGACCGTTTCGTTCGGCCTGCTTTGTCAGGCCAAATACAGGTGCCGGCCCGGCCGGACGCCGGTGCAATCGGCGAATTGTCGTATCGTTTACCATAAGAATGTGGCGGCATCATCGTCGCCGACCCTGGCAACGAGCGCAGCTTTCGCGGCAATCAGGTTCCCGCCGCCCGATGACAGGCCTCCGGCATTTCCGCCGGCGACGCCTTGCCCCGCGCATTGATCCTGTGTGCGCGCCTCTCCTATAACCGGTACTCGCCTGGATGAGCCGCAACCCGGAGGGATCGCGATGGCACAGACGGTCGGACGCGTGCTGGTGGAGAGCCTCGAGGCGCACGACATCGATCTCGTTTATTGCGTCCCCGGCGAAAGCTATCTCGGCTTTACCGACGCCGTGGCCGACAGCAACCGCATCCGCCTCATCGTCTGCCGCCACGAGGGCGGCGCCAGCTTCATGGCCGCGGCCGACGGTCGCATGCGCGGCGGGCGAGCCGGCATGCTCGTCGTGTCGCGCGGCCCCGGCATGTCGAACGCGATGATCGGCCTGCACACGGCCTGGCACGACGCGACGCCGCTCGTCGTGCTGGTCGGCCAGGTCGAGCGCTGGGAGGCCGGGCGCATGGCCTTACAGGAGCAGAATTATTCGCGGCTCCTGTCGGATGTCACCAAGCTCGTCATCGAGGTCAACGAGCCGGCGCAGGCCTCGGAGGCGATGGCGCGCGCCTTTCATGTCGCCGAAAGCGGCACGCCCGGCCCGGTCGCCGTCATCATCCCGGAAGACGTGTTCGATGCGACGACCGATGCGCCGCCGGCCCGACCGCGCCCGGCGGCGCTCGCCGGCCCGCGCCTCGAGGATCTCGACCGGCTCGCCCAGATGCTGGCGACGGCCGAGCGGCCGCTCATCTGGATCGGCGGCGCCGTGCACCCCGCTGATGTCGCCGATGTCGCAAAGCTGGCCGAGAGCTGGGTATTGCCGGTCATGCCGACGCATCGCCGGCCGCATTTGTTCGACCCGGCGCACCCCAATTATGGCGGCTATATGAGCGGCCGGCTGCCGAACGAGCAGATGGCCGCGGTCGAGGCGACCGACCTGCTCGTCGCGCTCGGCGAGCGGCTGACCGTATCGACGACGCAGGGCTTCACGTTTCCGGCGGCGCCCGAGCCGCAGGTGCCGCTCGTCCATATCTGGCCGGGACCGGAGGAGGTGGGCCGCGTATGGCGCCCCGAGCTTGGCCTCGCGTGCGAGCCGGCAGCGGTCGTGCGGGCGCTGCTGGCGCGCGGTGCGCCGTCCGGTGCCGAGCGGCGGCGCGGCTGGGTCGCGCGGCTGCACGACATTCATCACAAGATCGTCAAGCCGGAATGGCAGCCGACCGATGACGGCGTCAATTTCGCCGCCGTCGTTGCGGCGGTCGGCCGGCATCTCGATCCCGACGCGACGGTGACGACCGACGCCGGCAATTTCTCGACCTTTGTGCAGCGCTTTCTGCAGATAAAGCCGGGACAGATGTATCTGAATTCGGTGGTCGGCGCGATGGGCGCCGGCATGCCGATGGCGGTCGCGGCGTGTCTGCGCCGGCCCGGCACCCAGGTCATCGGGTTTGCCGGCGACGGCGGCGCGTTGATGACCGGCAGCGAACTGGCGACGGCGCGGCAATACGGCGTCAACCCCGTCTACATCATCGCCGATAACGGCTCCTATGGCACGATCACGCAGCACCATGATCTGCGCTATCCGGGGCGGCCCTACCTCGCCGCAACGCAGCTGACCAATCCGGATTTCGCGGCGTGGGCGACGGCTTTCGGCGCCAAAGGCTACACGATCCGCGACGAAACCGAGGTCGAGGCGACGATCGCCGAGGCGCTCGCGGTGCGTCGCCAGCCGGTCGTCGTGCACGTGCACTCGTCGTTGCAGCAGATCAACGCCTGGCGCCGCCGCCCCGGCAGCTGAGCCGGGCCGACGGCGACAGCAGCTGGCGCGCCGCCGCGAGCACGGTTGCGGCGGGAAGATCGTCGAGGTCGGGTTCAGCGATGATGCGAACGAACCCGCCGCGCGGCGCGCAGCGCTCCGGCTCGGAATGGCGGGAAAACAACACGACAAGCGGGCAGCCGGCGGCGGCCGCGAGATGCGAGACGCCGGTGTCGTTGCCGATCGTCAGCCGGGCGCGGCCGGCGAGCGTAGCGAGAAGACCGAGATCGGTGCGGCCGACAAGGTCGAGCGCTGCCGGGCAGAGCGCGCGGATCGCGGCGCCGAGCGGCGCTTCCGCCGTGCTGCCGACGATGACCGGTAATAAGCCGTCATCGGCGAGCACCTGCGCGACGGCGGCAAAACGCCCGGCCGGCCAGCGCTTTTCCGGCCGATGCGGCGACGATCCCGGCGCCAGCAGAAGAAACCCGCGCCCGGCCAATTCCGCCGGCAGGGTACGGTCGAGCGGCGGCAGAACCGGCAGCGGCGTCGGGTAGATGCCGGCCATCAGGAGCTGCTCGGCCTGCCTGTCGAGCGTGTGCTGGCGGTCGCGATCGAGATTGGCATGCGGGTGCGAGGCGCCGCGGGCGATGCCCGACCATTGCGGCGTTCCGGGGCGCAGCAGCCAAGCATAGGCCGAACTGCGCTGCGAGGTCTGCAGGTCGTAAACGCGAGCGAACGGGTGCTGCCGCAGGCGGCGGCGCAGGGCGAGCCAGCCCGCGGGCGCCAGCGTCCCCGGCCGCGCATCGACGATGATCTCGTCGAAATAGCCGAGTTCGGCGGCGAACGCGGCGAACGGCCGCGTCGTCAACAAGGTGACATGATCCTGCCGGTGGTGCCGGCGGATCGCGGCAAACGGCCCCAGCGATTGGATGAAATCGCCTAATGCGCCGAGCCGGATCACCAGAACATGGCGCGGCGCGCTGCCCAGGTCCGCTGCTTCGAACGCGGCGAAAACCGCGGCGTGCGCGACGATGTCCGGGCTGCCGAGCGCCGCCCTCAGGCGTGCCGCGATGTCGCCGGGCAAGCGCTCCGGCTCGCGGGCGAGCAGATAGCGGCGATCGGGGCGGCGGCAGCGCTCGTTCCACAGAAAGAAATGATGGAGCGGCGTGTCTGCCGCGAAGTCGCGCGCGCTTAACGGCATCGCGGGGCCTGCGGCGCGAGCGCGATGACATGCAGCAGCGCCGCCTCCAGCCGGCGCGACTGCTGCATCGCCTCGAAACGCCGGACGGCAACCGATGACCGCAGCAGCCCCAGTCCCTTCCGCCGGGAAAGTTCGCCGGCTTCGGCCGGCGACAAGCGATCGTCAGGCGACGTCATCGGTCGGCAGCGCATTTTCCGCGACGCAAAGCGAAACCGCCGGTGCTGTCATGCGGAAATGCATGGGCGACATGCAATTTGGCATGGATAGTCTTCGCGTTACATTTTGTTGACGTAATGTTAGCGTTTGGACATTAAATGGACACTGTAGGCGCGCGGCGGAGAAGAAGCGGAGAAGAAAGTGCAATGCTGCCCGGTCACCCCATACCTTTGCAACACGAAGCGGCGGATCGCGTCGCGCCGGGCTGCGATGCGCTCGGCTGACCGGGAGAGCGGCGAGCTTCTGCGCGGCGGGATGGACGTCGAAGACCTTCTGCATGCGCTCTACGACCCCGTGCTGGATGAGCCGGTGCCGGTGCGGCTCCTGAATTTGCTGCCGCGCTGAGCGGCCGGTCAACGATCGGCCTCGCCGAACACGCGGCGGAAAATCGTGTCGACGTGCTTCAGGTGATAGTGAGTGTCGAACAAGCCGTCGATCTGTTCGGATGACAGATAGCGGGTGATCGCGGGGTCCGCTTTGAGCCGGTCGGCGAACCGCGCGCCGCCTCGCGCCAGGTCCTGCCAACTCGCCATCGCGTGCTTCTGCACGAGGCGGTAGGCGTCTTCGCGGCTCATGCCGGCCTGCGTCAGCGCGAGCAGAACGCGCTGAGAATCGGGCAGGCCGCCGAGCGACTCGAGATTGGCGCGCATGCGCTCGGGGTCAACAACAAGCCGATCGACGAGGCCGGTCAGGCGCACCAGAGCAAAATCGAGCGCGATCGTCGCATCGGGCGCGATGATGCGCTCGACCGAGGAATGCGAGATGTCGCGCTCGTGCCACAGCGCGACGTTTTCCAGCGCCGGAATGACCGTCGCGCGGATGACGCGCGACAGCCCGGTCAGGTTCTCTGACAGAACCGGGTTCTTTTTGTGCGGCATTGCCGACGAACCCTTCTGTCCCTCGGCGAAATATTCCGCAACCTCGCGCACCTCGGTGCGCTGGAGGTGGCGGATCTCGGTCGCGAGCCGCTCGATCGCGGCGGCGACGAGCGCCAGCGCCATGAAAAACGCCGCATGCCGGTCGCGCGGGATGATCTGCGTCGAGATCGGCTCCGGGGTGAGGCCGAGCTTGTCGGCGACGTATTTCTCAACCTGCGGGTCGATATTGGCGAACGTGCCGACCGCGCCGGAGAGCTTGCAGGTCGCGATCTCGCGGCGCGCGGCGGCGAGGCGCTCGCGATTGCGCGCAAATTCGGCCCAGTGACCGGCGAGTTTCAAGCCGAACGTCGTCGGCTCGGCGTGAATGCCATGGCTGCGGCCGATCATTGGCGTCATTTTGTGCTCGACAGCGCGCCGCTTCAGCGCCGCGAGCAGGCCGTCGAGATCGGCGAGCAGCAGATCGGCGGCTTCGGTCAATTGCACGGCAAGGCAGGTGTCGAGCGCGTCGGACGAGGTCAGGCCCTGGTGCACAAAGCGAGCCTCCGCGCCGACATGCTCGGCAACGCTAGTCAAAAACGCGATCGTCTCGTGGTGCACCTCGCGCTCGATGTCGCGGATACGCGAGACATCGACAACGCCTTTATCGCGCATCGCCTGCGCCGCGCTTTCCGGAATGACGCCGAGCCTCGCCTGCGCCTCGCAGGCATAGGTCTCGATCCTGAGCTGGATACGGAAATAATTTTCGGGTTCCCAGATCGCCGCCATCTGCGGCCGGCTGTAGCGCGGGATCATCAGCGCGCCCCGTCGAGGGTGAGCATCTTCGCCATCAACACATCGTCATGATAGCGGCCCTGGTATTTGGCCGCATGTTTTTCGAGCCCGTATTCCGCGAAACCAAGGCTCGCGTAGAGCGCGCGGGCGGCTTGGTTGTCGCTGATGACGCTGAGTTCGACCAATTCGACCCGGCCGCGCGCATAGTCGATCACCGCCTCGACTAGCCGGCGCCCAAGCCCGAGGCGCCGCGCCGCCGGCCGCACATACATGCCGACCAGCATGCCCTTGTGCCGGTGCTTCGGTCCGGGCTGCACGAAAAATCCGGCAATCCCCAGGAGCTCGGTGCCGCGGAATGCGCCGAATACAGCCGATCGCTGCAGCCGGTCGGCGAAGAATGCCGTTGGCTCTTTATTTTCATCCTCGAGTGTACTGCTGAACGCGTCCGGCTCATCGCGCAACCCCGCGAGGCGGATCTCCCGATAGAGGGCGACCTCTGCCGGAGCGAGCCGCCGCACCGCAATCGGCGCCTCGCTCACGCCACTGCGCTCCGCATGATGTTGCCGCAGGTCTCGGCGTCGCCAAATGCGGCAAGGGCGGCGCGCATGTGGACAGGCGGCGGTGCGGTCACGACGATCGGCGAGCGGCCCGGATAGAGCGGCACCGCAATCGCGCGGGCGTGCAGCTGCAGCGGCGTGCCCGCCGGCCCGCCATACGCGAGGTCGCCGACAACCGGGCAGCCGAGCGCGGCGCAATGCACGCGGATCTGATGCGTGCGGCCGGTGCGCGGCTTCAGTTCCAGCCAGGCGCGGCCGTCCGCGGCGGCGAGCACGCGGTAGTCGGTGACCGCGCGCTGTCCCTGCGGATCAACAACGACGCGCCAGCCGGTGCCGCGCGTCTCCTTGCGCAGCGCCGCCTCGATGCGGCCTTCGGGTTCTGCCGGGTTGCCGGCGACGATCGCCCAATAGGTCTTTTCAACGTCGCCCGCGGCAAACAGCGCGCCGAGCCGGCGTAATGCTTTCGGGTGGCGGCCGAGCACGAGACAGCCTGAGGTGTCGCGGTCGAGCCGATGGGCCAAGGCCGGCGGCCGCTTCAGCCCAAAACGCAACAGCGGGAACCAGTGTTCGAGATGCGGCCCGCCGGCCGGCCCGGAATGCACCGGCACGCCGGCCGGCTTGTCGAGAACGAGCATCAGCCCGTCGCGATAAAGCACGCGGTCGAGGAGGTTCATCGCCGGAAAGATCGTGCCGGCCGTGCCGTCCTGCAACCGCAGCGGCGATCGCCCGCTAGCGGATGTCGCCAACGGGCGGCATGCGCAGGATGCCGGGTTCGGCAAGCGTCTGGGCGCCGGTGAGGATGTGGCTAATCGCCGAGACGGCGCGTCCCGTGGACCCCAAGAGGCCAATCTCGCCGCTATCGTCGCCTTCCAGCCGATCGACGAGGCGGTCGAAGAGGCTTTTCGGGCGCGGGAACACAACCACCCGGAACGGTTTGCCCTGTGGGATTTTCGCGGCCTGCGCTGCCAGCCGCAGCGCCGTCTCGTAGCCGCCGAGGGCATCGACGAGACCGTTCTGTTTCGCCTCGGCGCCGGTCCAGACGCGGCCTTTGGCGACGGCCTCGACCTCGGCCATCGTCATATGCCGGCCGGCGGCGACGCGCTCCTTGAACCCGGCGTAGGTGGCGTCGAGAAACGCGTTGAGCCGCGCCTCGGCGGCCGGGGAAAAATCGCTGAGCCCGCTGAACATTGCGGCATTGGCGCCGCGCCCGATCGATTGCGCGGTGATGCCGAGCTTGTCGAGGAGGCCGGCGACGACGAGCTTGCCGGCAAGCACGCCGATCGAGCCGGTCAACGTGGCCGGCTCGGCGACGATCTTGTCGGCCGGCGCGGCGATGTAATAGCCGCCCGACCCGGCCACGTCGCCCATCGACACGATGACCGGCAGGCCGCGCGCCTTCGCGCGCTCGGCCGCCCGCCAGATTGTCTCCGAGGCGACCGCCGAGCCGCCCGGGCTGTCGATGCGGAAAAGGATCGCCTTGACGGCGCGATCGTGCGACGCCTGCGCGAACGCGCGGATCATACGGCGCGCGGTCAATTCATCGTCGCCCTGGAGCCAATCGCCGGTGCGGCTCTCGACGACGAGACCGGTGCCATAGATCAGCGCGATTTTTGGCCCGCTCGTCGAGTGCGGCCGGCCGGCGGCCGCGAGATAGCGCTTCAGCGTGACGAATTTCGCGCCCGCACCAGCGCGCGCCACGGCGCGGGCGCGCGCCTCGTCGCGGTAGCCGATGTGGTCGATGAGGCCAGCCGCCTTCGCGTCTGCGGCCAAGAGCGGACCGCGGTCGATCGGTGCGGTGACCCGCGCCGGTGGCAGGTTGCGGTCGGCGGCGATGCCGGCGACGATCTGTTCCTCGTCCTGGTTCAGCAGATCTTCGGTCTCCTCGCGCTGCGCCGAAGTCATTGTCGTCTCGGTCAGGACATTTGCCGCCGTCTTGTACTGCTCGCGGTGCTGGAAGCTCGGCGTGACGCCCATCTTGTCTAAGAGGCCGCGCAGGAACGGGGTTTCGGCATCAAGACCAATGAGGCCGAGCGACCCCAGCGGCTGCAGCCAGATTTCGTCGGCCGCGGTCGCGAGATAATAGGGCCGCGTGCCGGGGCCGAATTCGCCGAAGCTTGTCGCAAACGCGATCGCAAATTTGCCGTGTCGGCGAAACGCCTGGATCGCGTCGCGCAGCTGCTGGCAGGTCGCGAGAGCGAAATTGTCGCTGCCGAGCTGCAAATAGATCCCTTTCACGCGCTCGTCGCCGGCGGCGCGGTCGAGCGCGTCGAGAAAATCGCGCAGCGTCGGTTTTGCGCCGAACAGGAGGTCCGCGAGCGCGCCCTGGCCAGCGCCCTTGGCGAGGCCGCGGTTGAGGTCGGCCGACAGCACGATCGTGGCGGGCAGGCTCGGAGCGACCGACAGCCGCCAGACCGCGAGCGCAATGCCGACGATGGCCAAAAACGCCAGAACGCCGATCGCCGTAAACAACCGTCTGAGCCACCGCAGCATCGCCGGCGCGTCCTCTCTACCTGATCGGACGGAGCTTAACGTCGCCGTGCCGGACGCGCGACGCATTCAAGATCGGGCCGGGCGATGCTACATAGGAAGGCAGAAGAGGAGGGACGACATGGACGACCAGACCCGCACCGAACTCGAAGCGGCAACCTTTCGCACGCTCGTCGCGCATCTGCGCGAGCGGACCGACGTGCAGAACATCGATCTGATGAACCTCGCCGGCTTCTGCCGCAACTGTCTGTCGCGGTGGTATCGCGAGGCGGCCGCGGAGAAGGGCGTGCCGCTCAGCGACCCCGAGGCCCGCGAGATCGTCTACGGCATGCCGTACGACGAATGGCGCAAGAAGTACCAGAAGGAGGCGACAGCCGAGCAGAAGGCCGCCTTCGCCGCCAACCAGCCGCAGCACTGATCGCACATCTCATATCGGGGGAAACGATGCCGGACATCGGGGGGATTGCCGGCGAGCGGCTCAAATCGTTCATCGAACGCATCGAGCGGCTCGAGGAGGAAAAGCGCGCGCTCGCCGAGGACATCAAGGAAGTCTATTCGGAGGCGAAGGGCGCGGGCTTCGACGTGAAGACGATGCGCCAGATCGTGCGCCTCCGAAAGATGGACGAGGACGACCGCGACGAGCAGGAGGCGCTCCTCGACACCTATCTCCGCGCCATCGGCATGAAGCCCGACCGCGCCGGCCGCCGCGCCGCGGGATAGTCCCCGCCACAGGGCCGTCGCCGAGCACCGTGCCGCGCTCTCGAAAAGGTGCGTCCTTCGACTACGCGCTACCGCGCTTCGCTCAGGATGAGGACGGTTCATAAAATTTTC
>JASIAN010000127.1 GCA_030042035.1 Alphaproteobacteria bacterium
CCGCGGCAACAATCGGAAGATGCGGTCGATGCCCGGGGTGGCGCTTTCGCGCCGGGCCAGCGAGCGCACCGGCTCGTTATCGCGGCGCGCCGCCTGCACCATCTTGCGGTCGGTCAGCGCCTGCAGGCGACGCCAGTAGCGACGCGAGCTGACGCCCTGAAACGCCGCGTAGCCGAGAAACATCGTCAGCGCGCTCAACACACCGGCGCCGACCGCGATCACGGTTGCGGGATCAAGCTGGGCCAACATGTCAGATCGCCTCCAACAGCGCCCGGTCGAGGCCGAAATATTCGGCACGCGGCAGAAAGGCCGGCCGGATGCCGCTCGACACGAAATTGCCGCGCAACAGCCCGTCCGCACCTTCCCCGGTAAACTGGAACGTAAACAGGTCCTGGGTCGTGATGATGTCGCCTTCCATGCCCACCACCTCGGTGATGGAGGTGATGCGGCGGACGCCGTCGCGCATCCGGTTGACCTGACAGATCAGGTTCACCGACGAAGCAATCTGCTGCCGCATCGCCTTTGACGGCAGGTTGCTGCTCGCCATGTTGATCATGTTTTCGAGGCGCGTTAGCGTTTCGCGCGGGTTGTTGGCGTGGATCGTGCTCATCGAGCCGTCATGCCCGGTGTTCATCGCCTGCAGCATGTCAAGCGCCTCGGGGCCGCGGCACTCGCCGATGATGATGCGGTCGGGGCGCATGCGCAGCGCGTTGATCAACAGGTCACGCATTGTGATCTCGCCGGTGCCTTCGAGGTTGGCGGTGCGCGTTTCCAGCCGGACGACGTGCGGCTGCTGCAGCTGCAACTCGGCCGCGTCCTCGATCGTGACGGTGCGTTCACCCGGGTCGATCATCCGCGACAGCGCATTGAGCAGCGTCGTCTTGCCCGAACCGGTGCCGCCCGAGACCAGGATGTTAAGGCGGCAGCGTGCGGCGATTTTCAGCACCGTCGCCATAGGCGCCGAGACGCTGGGCGGGTGGGCGGCCGCCATCGTATCGAGCGTGATCGTCTTCTTTGAAAACTTGCGGATCGACACCGACGCGCCGTCGATCGCCAGCGGCGGGATGATGATGTTGACGCGGCTGCCATCGGGCAGGCGGGCATCGACCAGCGGTCGCGACTCGTCGATGCGGCGCCCGATGCGGGTCACGATTTTCGTGCAGATGTTCATCAGGTGCTGATCGTCGCGGAATTGTACGTCGGTCAGCTCCATCTTGCCCTTGCGTTCGACATAGACCTGCTTCGGCCCGTTGACCATGATGTCAGCGACCGTCTCGTCGGCAAGCAGGGGTTCCAGCGGCCCCAGCCCCAGCATGTCGGCGATCAGCGATTCGACGAGTTCGCGCTGCTCGGTGAAATTCAGCTGAATCTTCGTTTCGGCGAGCAGTTCCTTGACCCAGCCGGTCAGTTGTGCCTCGAACGCGGCGCGGGGCATTTCGGCCGCAGCGGCGACATCCATGTGCTCGAGCACCAGCGGCTGGATCTGCGCCTTGGCCGCTTCGATCGCCGCCTTGTGCGGGTTGCGCCGGCTGCTGACATCGGCGGCGCCGCCCGGATTGAGCAGCAGCTGCATCACGTCGGTGACGAGATCGCGGCGTGCCAACGGGTTGGCGTCGATCGTGTGGCGCACGAAATAGGCTTGCACCGCCGCGTCGACGATCTTGGCGAGATCGCCGCGGCTCAGGAGCGCGCGCCGCTCCGGGCGGATCTCGGTCCCCAGTCGCGCCGCAAGCTCCTCGCGCGCAACCAACAGACGCTCTTCGAGCGGGATCTGCTGCGGCTCTTGTTGCAGCGCGGCGTCCGGCCGCGGCTGCAGCAGCGGCCGGGCCGACTGCGGCGGCACCGCTGTTGACGGCGGCTCCGGCTCGCGCGAGCGGTCGAGCACGTCGACATTCGCCGCCCCAGAAGGCGCCGCGGCGCCGCCGCCGAGCAGCCGATCCCGACGAGACGAAAGGTTGGCGATACGGTCGCCGACCGTTGCTTCCTGTCTCTGCTCCCGCCCGAACATCGCTACCACGACAGCCCAAAGAGTTTGCGCTTTTGCGTTTCGGCGGCGCTGCCAGCAAAGGCGCTGATCAGCTGCTCGATCTCGCGCACCAGCGCGCTCCGCGGCGCCGCAACCGGCAATGGTTGGCCAGCATTGGTTGCCGCTCCGGCCGCTTTGGCGTCGTGCTGGAGGGTCACATCGAGCGCCTTGCCGACGGCCTTCTCAAATTCGGATTTTCCGACCGTCGCGCGCTCGCCGCTGGCGCCGGCCTCCACCAGCAGGACCTGGGTCTGCGGGGCGTGCTCGCGCATCAGCGTCTGCAGCCGGATCGTGTCGCGCAGGCCGGCGAGGCTGCGCTCGCACAGGATCACAACCTTGCTCGCGGCGCCGAGCACGACGCGCTGGGTCGGCGTCACCCAGCGCGGCAGGTCGATGATGATCCATTGGAACTTGCGGCGCAGCTCATAAAGCAGCACGTCGATGGCCCCGGCGTCGATCATCAGCGTCTCGGCGACCGCCGCCTCGGCCGCCAGGATGCGCAGTTTTTCGGAAACCTTGACGGCCGCGCGCTCGACAAACAGCGCATCGATGCGCGAGGGCTGTTCCAGAGCCTCGCAGAGGCCGCTGCCGGGATCGGTGTCGAGGTTCAGCGCAACTGTGCCGAAATGCAGGTCGAGATCGACCAGCACCGTGTTTGCATCATGGCGATCGGCCAGGAGCCAGGCACAGGAAACCGCGGTCGTGCTGGCGCCGACGCCGCCGCGGCTGCCGATGAAGACGACGACCTGGCCGAGCCCGGCGCCGGGGCCAACGTCGCCGCCGCCGTGCTTTTCCAGGATCGCCGACAAGGACTCGCGGCTGAGCCGCTCCTTGACGATGTAATCCGACGCGCCGGCCGCCAACAGGTCGCGAAACAGCCCGACATCGTTCACCTGGCCGAGCGCCAGGATTTTCAGCCCGGCGCCGCCGATCGAACGGGCGGCCGAGAGCTCGGCGATCGGCGCCGTCGAGTCCGA
>JASIAN010000017.1 GCA_030042035.1 Alphaproteobacteria bacterium
CCGATGGACCACCCGCGTCTCGGCGAACTCAGCGTCGTCGGCCAGGCGATCAACATGATGAAGACGCCGGAGCCGGCGCGCATGCGCTACGCGACCCCCGATCTCGGCCAGCACACGGCCGATGTCCTGAAGGAGCTCGGCTACACCGAGGCTGCGATCGCCGATCTGCACGCCCGCGGCGTTGTGTGAGACCAAACGGCGCGCCTCCCCGCGGTGTCATGGCCGGGCATGTCCCGGCCATCACGGGAACAGGCGCGTGGATGCCCGGCACAAGGCCGGGCATGACGATGTAAGCAAAGGAACAAAGCCGCCATGCTCGACCAGCCGCTGACCTCGAAGATGATCGCCGAGAAGGACGGAGCAATCGGCCGGCTCATCTTCAACAACCCGGCGCGCCATAACGCCGTCTCGCTCGACATGTGGCAGGCGGTCGAGCGGATCATGGACGACTTCGACAATGATGACGCGATCCGCGTCATCATCGTCAGCGGTGCCGGCGGCAAGGCGTTTGTATCGGGCGCCGACATCTCCGAATTCAAGGAGAAACGCGCCAGCGAAGAGGCGGCCGCCGCCTACTCCAAGATTTCCGAAGCGGCGCGGCTCAAACTGCAGGAGACGCTGAAGCCGACGATCGCAATGATCCGCGGCTATTGCATCGGCGGCGGGCTCGCGACGGCGCTCGCCTGCGACATCCGCATCGCGGCGGAAGGCTCGCGGTTCGGCATCCCCGCCGCGAAGCTCGGCTTGGGGTACGCCTATGACGGCATCAAAAAGCTGATCGATATGGTCGGGCCGGCCTATGCCCGCGAAATTTTTTACACGGCGCGCCAGTTTACGGCCGCGGAGGCGCTGCAAATGAGTCTCATCAACCGCCTCGTGCCGGGCGACGAACTCGAGGCCTATGTGAAGAATTATTGCGACATGATCGCCGCCAACGCGCCCTTAACGATCCGCGCCGCGAAGCAGATCGTGCGCGAGGCGCTCCGCGACGAGTCGCGGCGCGACATGGAACTCTGCCGCCGCATCGTCGCCGAATGCTTCGCCAGCGAAGACTACGCCGAAGGCCGCACCGCCTTCATGGAGAAGCGCCGCCCGGTGTTCAAAGGCCGCTGACGGCGCATATTGTCCGGTAGGTCCTCAAGTCCGTGTCTGCGCCTTGCGGATCGCGGCGAGGACGCGCGGCGCGGTGATCGGGGTTTCATTGACCTCGGCGCCGAGCGCGGCGAGCGCGTCACGCACCGCGTTGGCGATCGCGGCCGGCGGCGCGACCGCGCCGCCTTCGCCCATGCCCTTCATGCCGTATTCGGTTGCCGTCGCCGGGTTGTGGAGATGGCCGATCCTGATCGCCGGAAGTTCGAAGGCGGCGGGCATGTGATAATCGAGAAATGATGCGGCGAGCGGCTGGCCGGCACGGTCATAGGCGATTTCCTCGCACAAGGCGGTGCCGATGCCCTGCGCGACGCCACCCCTGATCTGGCCTTCGACGAGCATCGGGTTGACCATCGTGCCGCAATCCTCGGCGACCGCGAAATCGAGGAGTTCGACGGCGCCGGTCTCGGGGTCGACCGCGACGACCGCGCCATGCGTCGCATAGGAGAAGACGCCGGTGCTGACGGACGGCTCGTAGGTCGCGGTCGCATCCAACAGCGGCTCGACGCCCGGCGGCAGCTCGTGCATCCGCAGATGCGCGATCTTCGCAATCTCGCCGATCGTCACCGAGCGGCCCTGCGGCCCGGTGACGATGCCGTCGGCGCAGCGCACATCATTGGCATCGCATTGCAGGAGATGCGCGCCGATGCACTCGATCTTCGCGCGCAGCGCACGGCTCGCGCGCGCCACGGCGCCGCCCGACATGACCATGCTGCGCGAGGCAAACGTGCCGAAGCCGAACGCGGTGCTTTCGGTGTCGCCGTGACGCACCGAGATATGCGCCGGCGTGATGCCGAGCTCCTCCGAGGCAACCTGCGACAACGCCGTCTCGAGCCCCTGGCCGTGCGACTGGATGCCGACATGCAGCACGAGGCTGCCGTCCGGCAGGATGCGCGCCGTGCAGCTCTCGAAGCCGGGGATGATCTGGGCGCCGCGCGACGCGAACTCGGCGGCGCCGTGCGCGGTCTGCTCAGTGAAGCTGGCAAAGCCGACGCCGATCAGCCTGCCATCCGCTTCGCCCCGCCGCTGCCGCGCGCGGATCGCGGCGACATCGAGCAATTCGCCGCACAGCGTGACGCTTGCCCGGTAGTCGCCGCTGTCGTAGCGCATGCCGGCGGCCGAGGTGTAGGGCATCGCCTCGCGCGGGATCATGTTTTCGATGCGCACCTCGGCCGGGTCGCGGCCGGCCGCGCGCGCCACCTCGTCGATCGTGCGCTCGATCGCAAAGCAGGCACCCGGCCGCCCGACGCCGCGATAGGGGCCGAGCGGCGCCTTGTTCGTCGCGACCGTCACATAGCGGGCGCGGTAATTGGCGAATGTGTAGGGGCCGGGCAGGCAGCGCGCCGCCATGTTGGCCTCCTGGTATGGCCCTTGCGGCCACAACCCGTAGGCACCGGCATCGACGATGATCTCGGCCTCGACGCCGAGAATTTTGCCGCGCCGGTCGGCGTAGGCGGTGACCCGGTGGTGCTGGTCGCGGGTGTGCGCCGCGGTCAGAAGATGCTCGTTGCGATCCTCGATCCATCGCACCGGGTAGTCGAGTTGCGAGGCCAGCGCGGCGAGGATGATTTCCTCGGGATAGAGCCGCGCCTTTGGCCCGAAGCCGCCGCCGACATCGGGCGCGACGACGCGGATGCGATGCAGCTCGCGCCCGAGGCATTCGCCGATCGCGACGCGCAGCGTGTGCGGCGTCTGGGTCGAGGCGTAGACGACGACCTCGTCGAGCCGATGGTCGCGGTACGCCAACACGCCGCGGCCCTCCATCGGCGCGCCCGATTGCCGGTGCATGCGGTATTCGCGGGTGACGACGATCTCGGCGGCGCGTAGGGCGGCCGCGATGTCGCCGGCCTCCAGCGTGCGGTCGCTGAAGAGATTGTCGCCCCATGTCTCGTGCACGAGCGCGCCGCCCCGCATCTGCGACGGCGCATCGACGACCGCATCGAGCACGTCGTACTCGACCGCGACGCTGGCCGCCAAGTCTTCCGCAGCGGCGCGGGAGGGTGCGACGCAAGCGGCGATCGCCTCGCCGACATAACGCACCTTGTCGCTCGCCAGCGGGTGCCACAGCGGCGATTTGGCACCCGGCGCCTGCGTCACGATGCGGATCGGCTGCACGTGCGGCAGATGCGCGGCGGTGAAGACGCGCCCCATCGCCCCGGGCGGCAGCGTGACGGCGCGGATGCGCGCATGCGCATGCGGGCTGCGCAGAAACACGACGTGCTGCGTGCCGGGCAAGCGGATATCGGCGACGAATTCGCCGCGCCCGCGCAGATGCCGATCGTCTTCCTTGCGCAACACCGACGCCCCGACGCCGTATCTGCTTTTCGCTGTCTGCATCGCCGGCCCTCCCTCGGTAAATCGCCTCACCCATCCTTGAAGACGGGTTTACGTTTTTCGACGAAGGCGGTCATGCCTTCGGTGGCGTCCGCGGTCTGGAAAGCGAGCGTCGCAAGGTCGGCCTCGATCTTGAGGCCGTCATGCAACGGCAGGTCATGGGCGCGGCGCACCGCATCGCGCGCCAGGCACAACACCGGCAGGCTGTACCCGGTCATCTCGCGGGCAAAGGCGGTGCCGGCCTCGACGAGGTCGCCCGCGACGACGCGGTTGACGAGGCCGATGCGCTCGGCCTCGTCGGCATCGACGCTGCGCCCGGTCAGGATCATCTCGGTCGCGCGCGCCTCGCCGACGAGGCGCGGCAGGCGCTGCGTACCGCCATAGCCGGGGATGAGGCCAAGCTTGATCTCGGGAAAGCCGAGTCTTGCGGAGGGCGCGGCGAGGCGGAACGTGCAGGCGAGCGCGAGTTCCAGGCCGCCGCCGAACGCATAGCCGTTGATCAGCGCGATCGACGGCAGCGGCAATAGGTCGAGCTTTGCCAGCACCGACTGTCCGAGCATCGCGCCGGCGCGCTGTTCGACGAGGGTGCGGCCCATCAGTTCCTTGACATCGGCGCCAGCCGAGAAGGCGCGGTCGCCGGCGCCGGTCATGAGCAGGGCGCGCGCATCGCTCTGCGCAAGCCCGTCGAGCAACCGGCTCAGGTCCTGCACCAGCCCGAAGGACAGTGCGTTGAGCGCCTCTGGCCGGTCCAGCGTGATCAGCGCCAGTTCGTCGATGCGGCTCATGTGTATCGCCATGTGGTTACGTCTCCCCGGTCCAGCGCACCGGGGTGGGCCGGATGCGCCCCGAACGCGCCCACTCGATAAGTACGCGTTTCAATACCTTGCCGCTGGCGGTCAGCGGGTAGGAATCCAGCGCGATGAAATACTCCGGCATGTCGTAGCGCGACAGCCCGACCCGATCGAGATGCGCCAGCAAGTCATCCGGTGCGGCGTCAGCGCCTTCGTGGAAAATGACCGACAGGCAGACCTTCTCGCCGAGCCGATCATCCGCGACCGCAAACGCCGCGCAGCGCGCGACCGCCGGATGGCGCATCGCCAGATCCTCGATCTTCGCCGGATGGATGTTGCGGCCGCCGCGGATGACGAGGTCCTTCTTGCGGCCGACGATTTCGAGGCAGCCCGCCGCGTCGATGCGGCCCAGATCGCCCGACATGAACCAGCCGTGCCGGTTGAAACTGTCTTCCGTTGCCTGCTGATTGTCGAAATAGCCCAGCGTGAGGCAGGCGCCGCGGCCGCCGATCTCGCCGACCGCGCCGGGCGCGGCCTCGATGTCGGGGTTGTCCGGGTCCCAGATTTTGATCTCGTAGGCGGCGCAGGCGCGACCGCAAGTGCCGATGATTGTTGCGGCCGGGTCGCTCGGCAAGGTGTAGTTATGCGAGCCGTTCTCGGTCATGCCGTAGACGTTTTGCGGCGTGATGCCGCGATCGAGAAACGCCTGCGCGACCTCGCGCGGGATCGTCGCGCCCGCCATGTAGAATGTCTTGACGGCGCCGAGCCGGTTCTCGCCGCGGCGGCGCAGTTCGGCGAGAATGTCCATCGCATGGGTCGGCACGCCCATCACATAGGTCGCCCCGGTTTCCAGCACCCAATCGAAGGGTGCCATGTCGGCGGGCGGCGCGTTGACGACGAGTTCGAGGCCGGCTGCCATCATCTGCTCGATCGCGACCGTCGCGATGTGATGCGACAGCGGGCTGAGGCTCAAGAGCACCGTGTGCTCGTCGTGATGCCAGTCGGCGACCATCGCGCGGCCGTTGGCCAAGAGCGTGTTGTCGGAATGCATAACGCCCTTCGGGCTGCCGGTCGTACCCGACGTGAACGCGAGATAGACGATCTTATCCGGGTTGCGATCGACCGGCGGCAACGGCCCGCCGCTTCCGGCTGACGCAAACGCCATGCCCTCGCTCAGCGAATAGACCCGGCGCAGGCTCGGCACGTCTGCGGCCGCAGCGAAGATGTCGGCGGTTTTCGCGTCGGCGCCGTAAAGGGGTTGCGCAAACAGCGCGGCGGCGCGGGTGCGGCCCAAGAGTTCGACGATCTCGGCCACCGTGTAATTCCGGTGCAGCGAATTGAAGACAAAGCCCTGGCGCGAGCAGGCGAGAAAAATCGCCACTGCCTCGACCCGGTTCGGCAACCATGCCGCGACCCGCTCGCCGCGTTTGAGACCGGCGGCAGCGAGATCGGCGGCAATCGCATCGACGAGGCCGAGCAGCTCGCGCCAGGCCAGACGCCGCGACCCGTCGCGCAGCGCAAAGGCCCCCGGCCGCGCCGCCGCGAGCCGTTGCAATAGCGTATAGAGCGTGTCGCCGCGCCACAGCCCGGCATCGTAATAGCGCCGCGCCGCCGTGGGGTCGTGCAGGCCGAGGATCGTATTGGTCATGTCGCGCGTCGGCTTGACCGGCTTGATGCAGTTATATACATCCGATGCACCGGGATCAGGGAACGGGCGTGCCGGCAAACGATACCACAGTCGTGACCGCGCGGATCGATCCGGCGCTGAAGGCGAAGCTCGAAGCGCTGGCGCGCAGCACGAAGCGCCGCCCTGTCCGCGGCAGAGGCTGCTGCGGAGTATGAGAAACTGTCGCGGTCGCGGTGAGGCGCTTTAGCCTGGAATACGCGCCGCGCTTTTTCGGTCGGTTGGCAGACATCCGCGTGCGGTACCGCCCGTTCGAAGCGACTAACGCCACGCCTAACCAAGGCTTCCCGGCCTGGTGGACCCAAATCAATCTTACCATACTCGGTTCGGCGGGGCTCTTGAGCGCGTGGACTCCGCCGGTGTGGTCGTCGCTCGCCGATCCGGCG
>JASIAN010000128.1 GCA_030042035.1 Alphaproteobacteria bacterium
GCCGCCAGGTTTCGATGCGCGCCGCCTCGGAATTGAGGAAATCGTCGAAATAAATCGGCGCCATTTGCGTCCAGATGCCGCCGGGGCTGCGGAAATCGGGGATGCCCGACTCGGTGCTGATGCCGGCGCCGGTAAAGATGACGGCGCGGTCCGCCGCGCGGATCAGCCGCGCCAGCGCGGCGACATCGGTCTCTTCGCTCATGCCGATACTCTGGCAAAACCGCCCGGCGCCGCCAACCGATATCGCGGCGGGCACACCTGTCATTCGTCATGCCCGGACTCGATCCGGGCATCCATTTTCATTGGCGGCGGGATGGCCGGGTCAAGCCCGGCCATGACGATGATTGCTACGCGCGGACGATCAGCGCATCGACCGCGACAAGGTCGCTGCCGGCGCAGATCAGCGGGTTGATGTCGAGTTCCGCGACAAGCCCCTGCTGATCGGCGATGAATTCCGAGGCGCGGCAGATGATGTCGGCAAGCGCCTGGAGATCGACGGCCGGCAGCCCGCGATAGCCCTGGAGCAGGCGAAAGGCTCGCAGTTCGCGCAGCAACGCTTCGGCTTCGCGCGGGCCGACCGGGGCCGGCGCCAATGCAGTATCGTTCAGGACTTCGACGAGGACGCCGCCGAGGCCGACGACGACGAGCGGCCCGAATTGCGCATCGACCCGGCCGCCGACGACGATCTCGATGCCCGGCGGCGCCATCTTCTGCACGAGCATGCCGTCGAGCCGCGGCGAGGGCGCAAGCGCGGCGATGCGCGCGTGGATCGCATCATAGGCGGCGACGACCGCGGCCGCGTCGCGCAGATTGAGGCGGATGACGCCGGCCTCGCTCTTGTGCGGCAGATCGGGCGATTCCGCCTTCAGCACGACCGGATACCCGATCGCCGCGGCGGCGGCGACCGCCTCATCGCGGCTCTGCGCGAGGCGTTCCTCGACGACCGGGATGCCGTAGGGCGCGAGCGCCGCCTTCGCTTCGCGCTCGCTGAGCGTCCGGCCCGAAGCGGCAGCGATGGCCCGCGCCGCGTCTTCTGTCGCGCTGACCGGCGCCCGCCGCCGCACCTCTTCGCGACCGGCTGCCCGCAGTGCAACCCGCCAATTGGCCGCAGCCAGCGCCGCAAAGCAGCTCGCCATCGACGGGAACAGCGCGATCTTCTGCGCCATTTCGCGCTCGCGCGCGCCCGGTCCGTCGCGCCATTCGCTGGCCCACGCGCTGGCGATGATCTTGCCGTAGCGGCCGGCGAGTTCGTCGTAGACCGGGATGAAGCGGGTGCTCGCTTCCGAGGAATAGACGGCGGGGATTGCCAGCGCGCCGTATTCCGGCGCGCGCAGAAAGGCTTCGACGCATTCGACCAAGGATTGCGGGTCGTTGATGACCTGCGCCGTCACGTCGCACGGGTTGCGGGCCGCGCCGAATTCCGGGATGCGCGCCGCGAGCAGGCCATGCAACTCGTGGTTCGGCTGCGGCAGAGGCACGCCGTATTGGCCGGCGCGGTCGGCCGCCATGATTGCGGCGCCGCCTGAAGCGACGATGATCGCGACCCCCGGCGCTTTGGGCGGCGGCGCCTTCGCGAAAAACGAGGCGGTCGGGATCAGCGACTCGTAATCCTCGACCAGCACGACGCCGGCGCAGCGGAACGCGGCGCGGTAAGCGGCATAGGAGCCGGCGAGCGACCCCGTATGCGACATCGCCGCCGCCGCGCCGTCTTCGCCCGTCGCCATCTTGTAGACGACGAGCGGCTTGTCGGCCCGCCATGCGAGTTCCGCCGCTTCGAGCAGGCGGCCGGGATCGGCCATGCCCTCGAAGACGCAGGCGATGACCGCACAGGCCGGATCGTCGGCGAGATAGGCAACGCAATCGGCCATGTCGATGTCGCAGGAATTACCCGAGGTCAGCACATGGCTGAACCGGACGCCGCGCGTCACCGCCTGCGCCAGCGCCATGCCCAGCGCCCCCGATTGGCTCACGAGGCCGATCGCGCGGTGGTTTTCGGGCCGCGGCACCGGCGTGATGTCCATGAATGTGATCGCGGCGCCGCAGAGCGCATTGACGATGCCGACCGTATTCGGGCCGACGAGCGGCATGCCGCCCTCCTGCGCGATCCGGGCGAGCCGCGCCTGCTCGGCGATGCGCTCGGGCAGCCCGACCTCGGCATAACCTGAGGCAAAGACGATCGCGCCGCCGACCCCGGCGGCGGCGCAAACCTTGACGATCGGTTCGACCTGCTCGCGCGCCGTCGCGATCAGCGCGCAATCGACCTTTTCCGGCACCGTGGCGATATCGGGATAGCATTTAAGCCCGCCGATCTCGTCGTAACGCGCGTTGACCGGGTAGACCCGCCCGTCATACTGGCCGAGATTGCGCAAGACGGCGGCGCCGAACGCGCCCGGCCGCTGTGAGGCACCGATCACCGCGATGCTCTTCGGGTGGAACAGGCGCTCCAGCTCGGCGTGCCGCCGCAGCGGCCGGGACAACAAACTCATCGCCCGCGCTCCGCTGCCCGTCACCACGCCTCGCGGCCCTGCGCCGGGCGGGCGGCTGACCCGCCGCCGTCGCGGTGGGCGCGGGTCTCGGCCTCGTGCTTGTCGAACATCGCCTTGGCGGCGGCCTGGCGTTTGGCGCTGAATTCGGCGCGGTTGTCGCCGCACCACTGGAAGGAGGCTTCGCGCGGCCGGTTGGCACGGCTGAAATGCGGCATCACATAGCGCGAATAGAGCTCGTAGGAGCGCTTTGTCGCCTCCCAATCGGCCCAGTTATGCGCCTGCTGCAGAAAGCAGCCGAACGGGCCCTGCTTTTCCTGCAACCGTTCGATGAGGGCGATCGCATCATCGGGCGTGCCGCACACGCCGTACCGGTTTTCGACGAACCATTCGAGCGGGTCCTCGCCCTTCGGCACGATAAAGCGCGGCTGGTTGTTGTTGAGATAACCGAGATAGCGCTCGAAGCCGAACCGCGCGTTCTCGAACGCCTTCGCCCTTGTCTCGGCGAGGTGCATCGGGCCGACGAGGCGCAGGCGACCCGCGTCCATCGTGCGGGCGTGCTCGGCCGCGATGTCGTTCGCGATCTGCCAGTTGGAGGCGAGCGCGTCGTAGCCGAACGGGTTCGTCGCGGCGACGCAGATCATGCTCAAATCGTATTTGCCGGCGAGCCGCCCGCCCGATGGCGTCACGGCGCTGACGACGGCGACCTCAGGATAGGGCTTCGTATAGGGCAAGAGGTGCAGCCGGCAGCCCTCCATCGTGTACCAGTCGGTCTTCTCGGTGATGATCTCGCCCTTGAACAGGCGCAGGATCGCATCCAATGCTTGCGCCATGCGGTCGCGCTGCGTCAGCGGGTCGATGCCCATCATCATCGCATCCGACGCCAGGAGGCCCGGCCCGGCGCCGAACATGACGCGGCCGCGCGTCATGTGATCGAGTTGCACGATGCGGTCGGCGACCATCATCGGGTGGTGATAGGGCAGCGAAATGACGCCGGTGCCGAGGCGGATATGGCGCGTGCGCTCGGCGGCAAAGGCGATGAAGATTTCCGGGCTGGAGATGATCTCGTAGCCGGCCGAATGATGCTCGCCGATCCACGCCTCATGAAAGCCGAGCTTGTCGAGATGCACGATCAGGTCGAGATCGCGCTCCAGACACTGCGTCGGGTCTTCCTCGTTCGGGTGAAACGGCGGCAGAAAGATGCCGTGCCGCAGATTGACTTCGCTCATCGCCCGCCTCGCGTTGCTGCCACCGCCGAGACTAGCGGAACCCGCTGGCGGCGCAAACCCGCGCGGCGCATCCGGGTTATGTGTGATAAAGTCCTGTATCAACTATAACGCTTCGTGGACCTTCAACTGCTCTTTCTAATCCATAGAGCTCCGCCAGGGTCTTTTTGGAAAAGAGGCATAGTATTTATCATCAATGGAAAATGCTTAAGTCCCATGAAATCGTTAAAAAATATGATTTCATAGCTCGCGTTTCCTGAAAGAAATGCTCTAAGAAGATAATTTTCATTCCATGATCGATTTTCTTCGAAAAACCAGCTCTCTGGGTATTCAAATGGATAAAACACATCGTGAAAGTGGATTAGCGTGCCAGACGGGAGGCGGGGTAACAATTCGAAAATGTGAAAGTTTACGTCGCTTCCCGCTTTCGATACATGCGTTGAGTCAATGAATACGATATCATTTGGCTCTAATTTTTCAAATAATGACAAATCTATATCTTGTGCTCTTGATTTAATTATAGTAGCGCAATAATCACTTTCTGACAACAATGACTGCAATCGCTCGGGATAGGGATCGATGAAAGTACAATTTATTTTATTTTGAAAGAACATCCTATTTATATCCAGCGCAACACACGACGAGAATCCTGCCCCAAACTCGATTAGCCGCCGTGGCTGCATATGCCTTAGCATGCATCCGTAAACAATCGCATCGCCATAACTATAAAACGGATTTTCATAATAATATAAGCCCACATCACTTTTGAATTCTGTGAAAGGTAGCTCCTGATAGAATTTTTTTAGTTTTTCTACCATTTCAAGCTGCTGACTCTCACGTAAATTGATATCGAATATGTGGTGGTTTCGTGAAAATACCCTCTCTTTATCTTTCATAAGCTCGTTGATATCGACAATAGGAGAGTAGAAATGGCCTGGCGGTACCCATGTCTGGGGAAATCCTCCAATCCTGCGGATTTCGTATCCGGCCATATGCAAGACCCGGTTCACTAATGGCTTAATAATTCGCAATTTCTCCCCCAACAACTGGCCAGAGAAGGGACACTTCACCGCCGTTGAGGACGCGCATCAGCGTACCGATCACCTCTTTGATGTCCGCTTCCATGGGAACCTGGCGGCTTGGTCCCCGTGTTTCTTGTTCTAATTTTATACCCTAAGCGGGCGGCCGGCGCAACACGTGATAAACCGGATTATCACGTGGAATATCTGTTCTTGAATGTACCTAGCCCGCGCCCACACCGCGTTCCCCCCGTACGAGACGGGGCAGCCTGAATTTCGCCTGGAATTTTCAGGCGAAGGCCGTCCCGCAACGCGGCGCTGAGGCGTCCCTCGCCGGGCGCATGGCGGAAGCGTGTTCGCCGGTACAGCATGGCTGTCCTTTTCATGCTAAAGGCTGACATAGCCGTTCAAGGGAGCCAGCCGCCGCCATGAGTCTCACCGCCGAGGAGTATCGCGAGCATCTTGCCACGACGGCGGTGCGCGCCGGTTTCGCGTTCCCCGATCATGCGGTCGTGCTGCCGGAAAGTCATGAGGTGCACCTCGGCCGCATGCGGCTGCACTATCTCGATTGGGGCAACAAGCACCTGCCGCCAACTGTGTTTCTGCACGGCGGCGCGCTCAATGCGCATACCTGGGATTTGTGCTGCCTGGCGCTGCGTGATGATTACCATTGCCTGGCGCTCGACCAGCGCGGCCACGGTGACAGCGACTGGGCACACGACGAAGACTACTCGATCGGCGCGCAGCTCGGAGACACCAAAGGCTTTGTCGACAAGCTCGGCCTCGACAAGTTCATCCTCGTCGGCATGTCGTTGGGCGCGATCAATTCGCTCGCCTTCGCGGTCGCGCATCCCGAGCGGCTGTCGCATCTCGTCATCATCGATGCGGGGCCGGAGATGCGGCGGCCGGGTTCCTCGCGCATCCGCGACTTCGTCAACGAGGTGCAGGAGACCGTCACGGTCGAGGCGATCATCGAAAAAGCGCTGAAGTTCAACCCGCGCCGCGATCCCAACATCCTGCGGCGCAGCCTGATGCACAATCTGCGGCAGCAGCCGGACGGCACCTGGCGGTGGAAATACGACACGCGCCGCTTCAAGGCGATGGGCCAGACGTCACACCGTGAGGAACGCGCTGCGCTGGCGGACGGCCTCGCCCGCATCCTTTGCCCGACCTTGGTCGTGCGCGGCGGCGACAGCGATGTGTTTCATGCCGAGGATGCCGAGCGGCTGGCGGCGCGGCTGCCGAACGGCCGCTGGGTCACGGTGCCCGACGCCGGCCACACCGTGCAGGGCGACAACCCGAAGGCCCTCGTTGCCGAATTGCGCCGCTTTCTCGCTGGCGACAACTGACAGGACGGCCTCAGATCGGGCTGCCCGGCAACACCATCTGCGTCTGCGTGACGAGCGCGACGAGGCGGCCGTCGGCGGTCGTGACGCGCGTCTGCCACACCTGCGTGCGGCGGCCGCGATGCACCGGCGTCGCCTCGCCGCGCAGGCGCGCGCCGAGCGGCGCCGGCCCGAGGAAATTGGTCTTGCTCTCGATCGTCGTCGTGCCGGCGCCCTCCGGCAGGTTGAGAAGGGTGCCGGCGGCGCCGAGCGTATCGGCAAATGCCATGATCGCGCCGCCGTGCAGGACGGCCGGCCGCGTGCACAGATCGTCGCGCACAACCATCTCGCCGACGACGCGCTCCGGCACCGCCGCGACATATTCGATGCCCATCAATTCGGCGAACGGCAGCGAGAGCTGCTTGAGCTTCGCGAGCGCGTCCATGCGGCTCTCCCCACGGCAGGTCACGCGGCCGGCGGTTCCGGCGCCTCGCCCGCCGCCTCTTCTTCCTCGCGCTGTTCGAGCGGGTTGATGCCGGCCGCTTGCATGCGTGCGCCCTCGTCGGATTGCGCGACGTTGGCCGTGACCGTGACGCCGACCTCGGGATGCAGCATGACGCGCACCTGATGCAGCCCCAGCGTCTTGATCGGACGGTCGAGCACAATCTGCTGCCGCTCGATGGTAAACCCGGCCGCCGTCACCGCTTCGGCGATGTCGCGCGCCGCGACCGAGCCGTAGAGCTGGCCGCCTTCGCCCGCCTGCCGGATCAACGCGACAGCGAGTCCCTCGAGCTTGGCTGCGACATCGCTCGCCTCCGATTTGCGCTGCAAATTATTGGCTTCGAGTTGCGTCCGTTGCGTCTCGAAATAGGCAAGGTTGTCCTTCGTGGCCCGCAGCGCTTTTTTCTGCGGCAGCAGGTAATTGCGCGCATAGCCGGGCCTTACATTGACGATCTGGCCCATCTGGCCGAGTTTTTGAACGCGTTCCAGCAAAATGACATCGACCATCTGACAACTCCGGATCAATTCGTCTTTCGGGCGAGGCGCCGCCGCAGCCCGAGCCAGCTTTCCAACAGCCCGAGCACGGCAACCAGCAGAAACGGCCAGCCGAACAGCGCCGCAAGCGTATAGAAACAAATGAGCGCGATCGCCGGTTGCGCCAGCCGCCGGGCAGCCGCATGCAGCACCGCGAGGCCGGCGAGGCAGAACGGCACCGCCAGCGCCAGCATCACATTGATGCCGACAAACCGTACGGGCCCGCCGACGAGCGTCGCCGCAGCCGCCAGCCCGAGCGCGATCGGCAGCCATAGCGGCAGGCTGAGACCAGCAAGATCGGGCGCCGGCCGCCAGTTCGCGCCGAAGCGGGAAAGCAAGCCCTGCGCCAGCGTCGCATCGGCGATCGTCGTTGCCATCCACGAGGCGGCAATGACGCCCGGCGTGATCATCGCGATCGCAGCGGCCACGTGCGCGCGATCCGCTGACGGCACCCGCCCGATGCGGTCGAGCATCGCGCCGATTGTGCCGCGCAGTGCGGCCTCCAAGCCTCCGGCGCCGCCGAACACCAGTAGGGCTGCGGCGAGGCCGGCCAACGCGAGCGCCGCCAGCCACGCCGTCAACAGTCCAGGAGGGTACCAGTCGAGCGTGCCATCGGGCCTGCGCCGCGCCAGCAGGGCCTGCCGGACGAGAAGCACCACCGGCACCACATTGAGGCCGGCGAACACCGCCGCGCCGACGAAATCGCTCGTCGCCAGCAGCATCGTCGCGCCGGTCAACCCGGCAATTGTTGCGGCGCCGACACCCAGCCACAGCCCGGCCACAAACAGCGGCAGCTGCGTCATGTAAACAAGCAGCAGCGCGCCCGGCGTACCGAAGGTCGCGGCCAGATAGAGACACGCGGCGAGGCCGCCACACCCGACGGCCGTCGTGACGAATTTAAACCGATCCATCGGGCGCAAGCCGCCTGGCCGGGCCGCGGCCTATTTGACCATATAAGGCAACAGACCGAGGTAGCGCGCCCGCTTGATCGCGCGCGCCAGCTCCCGCTGTTTCTGCGTCGACACCGCGGTGATGCGGCTCGGCACGATCTTGCCGCGCTCCGAGATGAAGCGCTGCAGCAGCCGGACATCCTTGTAGTCGATCTTCGGCGCGTTCGGCCCCGAGAACGGACAGGATTTGCGGCGGCGAAAGAACGGGCGGCGAGCGCCGCCGGCGGCGCGGGCCGGTGCCTGTGCGTTCTGGCCTTCCATTTACGCCTCCACCGGTTCGACGGCGGCCGCGGTCGTTGTTGCCGGAGCCTCCGGCTCGCTGCGCTCATAGCGCTCGCGGTCGCCGCGGCGCGGCCGGTCTTCGCGGCTGCCGCGGCTCTGCATAATCGGTGAGGGCCCCTCTTCCAGCTTGTCGACCCGCAGCGTCAGATAGCGCAGCACGTCTTCGTTGATGCGCATTGTGCGCTCGAGCTCGGCGATCGCCGCGGCCGGCGCATCGATGTTGAGCAGCACGTAATGGCCCTTGCGGTTCTTGTTCATGCGGTAGGCGAGGTTGCGCAGCCCCCAATATTCGCGCTTCTTCACCTCGCCGCCCTGCTCGGCGATCAGCTGCACGAAGCTGTCGGTCAGTTGCTCGACCTGGGTGCCGGAAATGTCCTGGCGCCCAATAAACACGTTCTCGTAAAGCGGCATAACGGACCCGTCCCTTGTGGCTGTCAATGACCCGGAGGGCTTGCCACCCGGGTCGAGCCGGTCGCATCCGGCGCGACCGGCAAGGGGAGCCGCATATATAGCGAAAGTTGTCCGCCGCGCAACCTTGCGGCAGCGCGCGGCTATGCCCGGATCGGCACGCCCTTTTCCTCGAACAGCTCCTTCAATTCGCCGGTTTCGAACATCTCGCGGACGATGTCGCAGCCGCCGATGAACTCGCCCTTCACATAGAGCTGCGGCACCGTCGGCCAATTCGAAAAGTCCTTGATGCCCTGGCGCAGCGACGGGTCGGCCAGCACATCGACACCTTTGAACTTGACCCCCATATGGCTCAAGATCTGGACGACCGCGGCCGAGAACCCGCATTGCGGGAAGACCGGCGTGCCCTTCATGAAAAGTACAACCGGAGCCTCGCCGATCTGCTGGCGGATGCGGTCTTGTACGGTAATGTCCATCGTCAAATCCTCATTGGTGGAGCGCCGCGGCGGGGGCAGCGACGCGGTGCGAGTCGTCGTTGCGCCTAGTCCTCCGGCGCGCTCGTCTGCAGGGCGAGCGCGTGCAGTTCGCTGCCCATGCGCGCGCCCAAGGCCCGATAAACGATCTGATGCTGCTGCACCCGGCTCTTGCCGCGGAATGCGCCGGAGACGACATGGGCGGCGTAGTGGTCGCCGTCGCCGCGCAAATCCTCGATCGAGACGCGCGCATCCGGCAGCGCTTGCTTGATCAGCTGCTCGATCGTCGCCGCGTCCATCGCCATCGACCGCTCCCATCCGATGTGGATCAGCGCTGCGTCATGTATTCCGGCAGCCACGCCTCGTTGATGGCGGCAAGTGCGGCGACGGATATGGCACCGCCGCCGGGGAGTGTCAACGCGATGCCGCCCACCGTGCCTATGCGTTGAATGGTCACGCCGGCTGCGTTCGCCACATGCATCGCCGTGTCTGGGTCGGCGGTCTCGATGACAAAGCGCGCCTGGTCCTCGCCGAACAGCCAGGCGTGCGGCAGCAGGCCGGGCGGCAGCGGGTCGAGCGCGATCCCGCGGCCGCCGGCCAGCGCCATCTCGGCGAGCGCCACGAAAAGGCCGCCGTCAGCCACATCATGACAGGCGGCGACCGCGCCGGCGGCAATCAGCGCCCGCACGAAATCGCCGTTCCGGCGCTCCGCGGCGAGATCGACGGACGGCGGCGCGCCATCCTCGCGCCCCTCGATCTCGCGCAGATACAGCGAGGCGCCGAGATGGCCCTTGCTCTCGCCGACCAGCAGCAACGCATTGCCGTCATGCGTCAATGCGAGGCCTGTGGCGCGCTCCGCCTGCCGCAGCAGGCCGACGCCGCCGACAACCGGGGTCGGCAGGATCGCCTGTCCGCTCGTCTCGTTATAGAGCGACACATTGCCGGAGACGACCGGGTAGCCGAGCGCGAGGCAGGCCGCTCGCATCCCTTCGACGACGCCGGCGAATTCGCCCATGATCTCGGGCTTTTCCGGGTTGCCGAAATTCAGGCAGTCGGTCAACGCCAGCGGCTGCGCGCCGACCGCCGTCAGGTTGCGCCAGCTTTCGGCGACGGCCTGCATGCCGCCTTGCACCGGATCGGCGCGGCAGTAGCGCGGCGTGCAATCGGTTGCCAGCGCCAGCGCCTTGCCCCCGTCGGAGTCGGCCGCATTGACGCGGATGACCGCCGCATCGCCGCCTGGCCGCTTGACGGTGTTGCCCTGCACGAGATGGTCGTATTGCTGCCAAATCCAGCGCTTCGCAGCGAGATCGGGGCATGCCATGAGGCGCATCAGGCAGCCGAGCGGGTCGCGCGTCGGCAGACTCGCCGGATCGATCCCGGCCGGCGGCGCGCGGCGCGTCACGGGGCGCTCATAGACCGGCGCCTCGCCGACCAGCGGGCCGACCGGGATGTCGGCGGCGACCGCGCCGTGTATGCGCAAGATGAGCCGGCCGGTGTCGGTGACCCGGCCGATCGCCGCGAAGTCCAGTTCCCATTTCTCGAACACGCGGCGCGCCTCTGCTTCGCGGCCAGGCGCGAGGACCATCAGCATCCGCTCCTGGCTTTCGCTCAGCATGATCTCGTAGGGGGTCATGCC
>JASIAN010000129.1 GCA_030042035.1 Alphaproteobacteria bacterium
CGGGCGTCATGACCGCGCCGACCCTCATTCTGATCGGCGCCGACGACGATTGGACCCGCGCCTCCTGGTGCCGCGACATGATGGCCCGCCGGGACGGCAAGGGCGCGCCGGTTAAGCTGGCCGTCTATCCGGGGGCGACGCACGCATTCAACGTTCCGGCCCCACCCCGGGAATATCTCGGCCATCACCTCGCCTACGATCCGCGGGCGACGGCCGATGCCTGGCGGCAGGTCCGCAGCTTTTTGCAGGCGACGCTCGGCCGTTGACAGAACGGCCTCGCCACATGACCGCCCTCGCCAATCGGCAGGTTGCCGGCCGCTTCGGCCGTGCTAGGGTTTGCGCGCCTGCTTCAACCCCCCGACTGGAGGAAACCCATGGCGCAATCGCAGCAGAACCCGGCGCGCGAAGCCGTGCGCGGCATCGTCCCCGACCTCATCAAATACAGTGAAAACGTGCTGTTCGGCGAAGTATGGGAGCGGCCCGGCCTGTCGAAGCGCGACCGCTCGCTGATTGTCGTCGCAACGTTGATCGCATTGGGCCGCGAACGGCAATTGGTCGGCCACTTGAACCGCGCGCTCGACAACGGCGTCACCAAGAATGAGATCAGCGAAATCATCACGCATCTCGCGTTTTACGCCGGCTGGCCGGCGGCGATGACCGCGGCGCAGATCGCCAAGGACGTGTTCGAGAAGCGGTGACGTTCGCCTCCCCTTTCGCCGACGCGACATGTCATCGGGATTGCTTCGCTTCGCTCGCAATGACGGCGAATGGTTGTCATGCCGCGGAGTGCAGCGACGAAGCAATCCCGTTGCCTGACTGGAGCATCCCATGAAAATCGGGTTTATCGGGCTCGGCACGATGGGCGCCAGCATGGCGGCCAATCTGCAAAAGGCCGGGCACGACCTCGTCGTTCACGATATCCGCCGCGCCGCCGCCGAGCGTCATCTCGCGGCGGGCGCGCAATGGGCCGACACGCCCAAGGCGCTGGCCGAGCAGTGCGAGGTCATCTTCACCTCGCTGCCCGGACCGCCCGAGGTCGAGGAAGTCGCGCTCGGCCCCAATGGCCTCTTCGCCGGCATGAAGGGCGGCAGCGCCTACTTCGACCTGTCAACCAACTCGCCGACGCTGGTGCGCGAGATCAATCGCCGCTTTGCCGAAAAGCATCTCTACATGCTCGATTCGCCGGTCAGCGGCGGGCCGAAGGGCGCCGCTTCGGGCCGGCTCGCGCTGTGGGTCGGCGGCGACGAGCAGATCTTCAACCGGCACAAGAGGGTGCTCGACGCGATCGGCGATCAGGCCCGCTATATCGGCCCGATCGGCGCCGGCTCGGTCGCCAAGCTCGTGCACAATTGCGCCGGTTATGCGATCCAGTGCTGCCTCGCCGAGGTCTTCACGATGGGGGTGAAGGCGGGCGTCGAGCCGCTCGCCTTGTGGGAAGCGGTGCGCCAGGGCGCCGGCGGGCGGCGGCGCACGTTCGATGGCCTCGTCGATCAGTTTCTGCCCAACCGCTACGACCCGCCCGCCTTTGCGCTGCGCCTCGCGCACAAGGACGTGACCCTGGCAACCCAGCTCGCGCGCGAACTCAAGGTGCCGATGCACATGGCCAACCTCGCGCTCGACGAACTGACCGAGGCGCTGAACCGCGGCTGGGGCAACCGCGATTCGCGCGCCGCAATGCTGCTGCAGCAGGAGCGCGCCGGCGTCACGATCGAAGTGCCCGAGGCGGAACTCAGGGCCGCGATCGAGCGCGACGGCAAGGTTTAATCCACCTGAGCCAGTGAGGCAGTGAAGGTTCTGCCGCACGGCCTCTCACTGTCTCACCGCCTCACTGTGAATCTACATCACCGCGGCGTGGTCGGGATCGGTTCGGCGAGGCCAGCGTAAGGCCGGGCACCCTCGGCGCGGGTCCACACGACATCGGGCCGCGCCGCCGGCGCCGGCGCCGGCGCGCTTGTCCACACCGGACCGGGTGTTGGGTATGCCGGCGCCGCATTTGGCAGAGCAATCGAGCCGGCACCCGGCATCGCGCTGCAATCGCCCGAACGATGCGTCACGACATGCGGCGCGCCGTTGGCGGCGCGTGTGATCTCGACGCTCTCCGAACAGAAGTGATTGCCCGCCATCGTCGAGATGAACGAATAGCTTTGGCTGCCGGGCGGCAGGCTGTGCATCGCCGTTTCGGTCAGCTGCCCGGCGCGCGCTTCGGCCGCGAGCCGCTCGGCATGCCGCAACATCGCCGCCGCCTCGCGGTTCATCTCGGCCGAGATGCGGTCGAGTTGTGCGAACGGCGAAGCGGGGCCGAACCACCCCGGCATCGGCGCAAACGCGGCAAGCGGCGCCGGTGCCGTGCTGACGCTGATCCGCGGCGCGACATTGCCGGTGTATTCGATTCGCGCCACGCCGCCGCCGGGCAGCTGCACGGTCATCACGTGCCTCGCGTCGGGTTGCGCCACCGCGGGCGCCGCCGCGCCGAAAAATCCGATCGCCGCCGCCGCCACACCAGCGAGAAGAATGCGCATGGCCATCCCCGCCTTCGTGAGAACAGAATGCGGCTATTCTATTTTGCCCCGCGGGGGATGCCACCGACCCGATGTCGCATCACTTCGGTTCCATTGGCACGCCGCCGCGAAACCGGAAGTACGACCCGCCGGCGCGCTATACGTAGTTTCCCTTAGGGTGGCTCCGTAAGGAGCATTCCGAATTTCGCCTTCACGCGCCGACGCTCATCCTGCGCCGCATCGAGACGGGATGGAGGGAGTAATGTTTGTCCAATTCACCGGCACCGGCGGCAGCGACACGATTGACCGTGCCGGTCCTTCCTCCGGCAGCGTTGCGCAATCGGGCATGCTCGCGGCGCTCGTCGCGTTCGAGCGGATCGGCAGCCGACGCGGCTTCCAGCGCAACGAAGAGATCTTCGCCGAGGGCGACCCGGCCGATTGCTGGTTCAAGGTCGTCGCCGGCACCGTGCGGCTGTCGAAGCTGATGGCCGATGGCCGTCGCCACATCGCCGAATTCTATTTCGCCGGCGATTGCTTCGGCCTTGACAATCTGCCGGAGCGGCGGTTTTCGGCCGAAGCGGTCGGCGATGTCGTCGTCATGCGCTATCCGCGGCGCGCCACCGAGCGGCTGATCGACGAGGACCCGCGCCTCGCGCGCAGCCTGCGCGACATGACGCTACAGGATCTCGCCAACGCGCAGATCCGCATGCTGATGCTGGGCCGCATGAGCGCGCCGGAACGGGTCGCCACGTTCCTCCTCGACATGGGCGAGCGGCGCGACGCGAGACGCAGCCTCGACCTGCCGATGTCGCGCAACGACATCGCCGACTACCTCGGGCTGACGATCGAAACCGTGTGCCGCGTTCTCTCCGCCTTCAAGCGCGACGGCCTGATCGACATTCCGAACCCGCACCGCATCGAACTGAAGGACCGCGAGGCGCTGACCGCGGTCGGCGAGACGTGAGGCGATGGCTTTCGGGGACTTGAAAGGGGCAGGCGATGGACCGCGCATCCTTGATCCAGGTCAACGACCTGCCGCGGGGGCCGATCTTTAATGTCGGCTTCGGCACGGCACGTCGCCTGGAGGCGAAAGTGAAGACCGAGGGTGCCGAGGGTCAGGGACCCGTATGTGTCATCGATGACGACGGCTGGGTCTGCGATTCGCTGAACGCGATGCTGGAGGCGCATGGCTTCGCCGTCGAGGCTTACAGTTCGGGAGCGGAGTTTCTCGCCGACGACCGGCGCGCCAAGGCGCGCTGCCTGATCATCGACCAGCACATGCCGGGCCTCGATGGCCTTGCGGTCATTGCCGAATTGCGCCGGCAGAACATCGTCGTGCCGACGATCCTCATCACTGGCCGGCTCGATCCCATGATCGCTCGGCGCGCCGGCGAACTTGGCGTCATGGCGACGCTTGAAAAGCCGTTTGGGGCGGCGCGATTGATCGAGCTTGTTCGCCAGGCGTGCGACCCGCGGCAATGAAAGGCGACCGCGCGGCCGGCGCGAGCCCCGTCCTGCCGCGATACTTTTATCGCTATATTCTCGCCACCAGCTGGCACCATCAGATCCCGGTTCTGGCGCTGACGATAGCGACGTTCCTGTTGCAGGTCGTGCCGCTCGAATTGCAGCGCCGCATCGTCAACGACGCCGTGAAGAATCGCCAGTATTACGCCATCCTCGTACTGTGCGCGGTCTATGTCGCCGCCATCCTCGTGCAGGGCGGCACCAAGCTGGCGCTGAACATCTATCGCGGCTGGATCGGCGAGAACGCCAAACGCGATCTGCGCAGTCGGCTTTATGGCGTCCTCAATGGCGCCGCGGCGGATCCCAAGGCCGAGGTGCAAGGCACCGCGGTGTCGATGATCGTCGCCGAAGTCGAGCCAGTCGGCGCGTTTGTCGGCTCGGCCGTGTCGGAACCGCTGCTGCAATTCGGCATGCTCGCCTCGGTGCTGGCCTATATCGTGCACCTCAACGTATGGATGGCCGTCGCGGCGCTGGCGCTGTTCGTGCCGCAGCTGATTTTTGTTCCGCTGATGCAGCACGCGATGAACCGCCGCACCGGCATTCGCGTCTGGGTGCTGCGCCAGATCGGCGGCGGCGTCATCAAGCCGCACGCGGCCGGCAGCGCCGTCAACCCGGCGGATATCGCCCGCATCGACCGCGTGCTGCAGCTCAACATGGGCATCCTGAAGTTCAAGTTCACAATGAACTTCTTGATGAACCTGTGCGCTCAGCTGCAAATCATTGCGGCGCTCTTGATCGGCGGCTGGCTCGTGTTGCACGAACGCATCGAGATCGGCGCGATCGTCGCGTTCATTTCCGGCGTCAAGCAGCTGAATGATCCGTGGGGCGACGTCGTCAATTATTTCCGCGACGCCAGCCTCAACCATGTCAAATACCGCCTGCTGACCACGGCAGTGGATCACTTCGCCACCGCCGCATCGACAGCCCCGACGGACGTCGCGAGCGCCGCTGCATAGCAAATACCCCGTGGCCGGACTTGCCCCGGCCGAGGAGAAATTCAGCGGCCGCGCAGGCTGAGGATATAGGCCGTCAGGTCGGCGATCTGCGACTGGGTCAGGTGCGGGAACGGCATGCGGCCCAACGCGTGTGGATGCGCGAGAAAAGCCGCGAGCGATGCGGCGGTCGTGCGGCGCCGCCGGGCGATCGCAAGGAAGCTCGGCGCACTATGCGCGACGAGCGGTGGCAATTCCTGATGCTCTGCGACGATGTGGCAGGCGCTGCACACGCGGTCGGCAAGCCGGGCGCCGGCCTGCGCATCGCCGTGCGGCAGCGGCTGCGCGCCAGCCGCCGCGACCAACAGGACCACGGGCGCTGCGATCGCCGCCATCGCTGCAAGCCGAACCAGCGCGCGCATAATCTCCCCTCTCTCGCCGCGCGCCATCGTTTGCAACCGGCCCCTCGGCCGTCAATGCAAATCTGACGACGGCCCTTGCCTCGCGCGCCGGGCGGGAGCACGGTAGCGGCAGGTTGGGATTCGGGAGGAAATCACGATGGCGATCACTCCAGTCGATCTCGATTGCCTCGCCGGCGTCAAGGTCGTCGATTTCACCCAGTTCGAGGCCGGCCCCTCGTGCACCGAGGCATTGGCTTGGCTTGGCGCCGAAGTCGTCAAGATCGAGAACCCGGCGACCGGCGATCCCGGCCGCCGCCTGCGTCCGGGCCAGCCCGACGATGACCCGTGGTATTTTCACCAGTTCAATGCCAACAAAAAATCGCTGACCTTGAACCTCAAGGCGCCGCGCGGCCTCGAGATCGTGCGCGAACTGTTGAAAAAGGCCGACGTGACGGTCGAGAACATGGCGCCCGGCACGATCGAGCGCCTGGGGCTCGGCTATGATGAGGTCAAGAAGCTCAACCCGGGCATCATCTACTGCCAGGTCAAGGGCTTCGGCACCGGCAGCCCCTATGAGAAATCGCTCGCTTTCGACATGATCGCGCAGGCCGCCGGCGGGCCGATCAGCGTCACCGGCGAATCTGACCGGCCGCCGGTCAAACCCGGCCCCAGCTTCGGCGACACCGGCACTGGCATGCTGATGGCGATCAGCATCTTGGGCGCCCTCTACAAGCGGCAGAAGACCGGCCAGGGCCGCCGCCTGCAGGTCGCGATGCAGGACGCGATGATCCATTACATGCGGGTGCCGCTGTCGCGCACCCAGGGCACCGGGCGGGCGCCGAAGCGTACCGGCAGCAGCCAGTCGGCGCCGGGTGGCCTCGTGCCGTCGGCGCTCTACCCGTGCAAGCCAGGCGGCCCCAACGACTACGTTTATGTGTTCTGCAGCCGCGCCAACGCCGACCATTGGCGGCGTCTGTTGAAGGCGATCGGCCGCGAGGATTTGATCGGCGATCAGCGCTACGACTCTGGTGCCGCGCGCGCTGAGCGGCCGGCCGAAGTCGATGAACTGATCGCGACGTGGACGCGCCAGCACACCAAGCAGGAAGCGATGAAAATCATCGGCGAGGCGGGCGTTCCGGCCGGCGCGGTCTATGACACGGTCGAATTGATGGCCGATCCGTCGCTTGCCGAGCGCGGCATCATGCAGACGATCGAGCATCCGACGACCGGCGCGCTGAAAATGCCGGCGTGGCCCGTCCGCTTCGACGGCACGCCGCCGCGTGTCAGGCCGTCGCCGACATTGGGCCAGCATAAAGCCGAGGTGCTGGCGGGCTGGCTCGGCATGAACGAGCGCGAGATCGACGGCCTGAGGGCCGACGGGGTTATTTGATCGGAGGCTCGCATGAAGGCGCGCCCGGCGGTGCAGCGCACGCTGCGGCAGGAGGGCGTCGCCTAGGACCTCAACCGAAATCGAAAGCGAAAAAATCGAGCCGTGGCTCGCAAAGCAAGAGAAGAAGCCCCGTAGCCGGGCTTGCCCCGGCCACCCACGTCTTACTTGCTGCTGTTCGTTCACTGAAGACGTGGACGGGCGGATCAAGTCCGGCCGAGGGGGTGGTTGCCACGACCCGCCGAGCAGCGGCCGGCGGCAGAAAGGAGCGGTAATGCCCGACGATACGACGGCCAATGCCGCGATGCGGCGCTACTGGAACGAAGTCGCCGGCCCGCGCTGGGTCGGCCGGCAGGGCGTCCAGGAAGCGCGCAACGTCGAGATGCTCGGAATATTGCTCGCCGCCGCGGCGGCGCGGCCCGGCGAGCGCGTGCTCGATATCGGCTGCGGCACCGGCGTCACGACGCAGCCCTATGCCGAGGCGGTCGGACCCACCGGTCACGTCACCGGCATCGACATTTCGCAGCCGATGCTCGACGCCGCGCGCCGCCGCATCGACGCGGCCGGGCTGCACAATGTGACGCTGACGCTGGCCGACGCGCAGGTGCACGAATTCGCGCCGGCGGCCTACGATCTGTTGACCTCGCGGCTTGGCGTCATGTTTTTCGCCGACCCGACGGCCGCTTTTCGCAACCTCTTCGGCGCATTGCGGCCGGGCGGCCGGCTCTGCATGGCGGTGTGGGCGCCGCTCGCCGAAAACGTGCACTGGAAAATCCCGTTCGACATCGCGGTTAAACACCTCGGCCCGCCGGCGCCCGAGCCCGCGCACGCGCCGGGGCCGCATGCGTTCGGCGACCGCGATTATTTGCGTGGCATCCTGAACGCGGCGGGTTTTGCCGACATCGCGAGTGAGCCGCGGCACTTCCACATTCGCGGCGATACAGCCGCCCATATGGCCGAGCATGTCGGGCTGTTCGGCGCGGTGCAACGGCTGATGGACGAGAAAGGCGCCGATGAGGCCACCCGCCGCGCCATCATCGCGGAAACGGAAACCGCCTTCGCGGCCTATGCAACGCCGGATGGCATCCGCCTGCCGGCGACATTCCTGCTCGTCACCGCCCGCCGCGCCCAGTAGCCTCGCTTCGCCGCAGCGCGCGCCAGACTTTTTCGGGCGTCGCCGGCAGATCGACCGGCGGCGCGCCGGCCGCGGCGAGCGCGTCGTTGACCGCGTTCATGACCGCCGGGATCGCGCCGATTGTGCCAGCTTCGCCGACGCCCTTGACGCCCAACGGGTTTTTCGGCGTCGGCGTTGCATTTTCGCGCAGTTCGAACGGGCAGAAATTGTCGGCCCGCGGCATCGCGTAATCCTGAAACGAGCCGGAGAGTAGCTGGCCGCTGGCGGGATCGTAGACGAGGTTTTCGAGCAAGGCCTGCCCCGCGCCTTGCACGATGCCGCCGTGGATCTGCCCTTCGCACAAGAGCGGGTTCAGCATCGTGCCGACATCGTCGACCGCGCAATAGCGCACGAGGGCGACTTCGCCGGTTTCCCGATCGATCTCGATTTCGGCGACATGCGCGCCCGACGGAAACGTCGCCGCATCGGCGGGCCCGTAATTCGAGCGCTCGGTAAAGCCGGTCTCGACGTCCGGCGGCAGTTGCGCCCAATTGAACGATTGCCGCGCGACCTCGTCCAACGCGACGGCGCGGTCGGTGCCGGCGATGACAAAACGCCCGCGCTCAAACGCGACGTCGCTTTCCGCCGCCTCCATCATATGGGCGGCAATGCGGCGGCCTTTTTCGATCAGCCGGTCGGCCGCGGTGACGATCGCTGAGCCGCACAATTGCGCCGAGCGCGAGCCGAACGTGCCGATCCCCATCGTCACGAGATCGCTGTCGCCCCAGCGGTAGCGGATTTTGTCGGCGTCGATGCCGAGCTTGTCGGAGAGGACCTGCTTGAACGTCGTCGCATGGCCCTGGCCGTGGTCCATGCTGCCGGTGATCAGCATGACGCCGCCCGCCGGGTCGAAGCGGATTTCGGCGTGCTCGTAGTCGCGCCCGCCGGTCGCCGCGACCGTCGTCGCGACGCCGATGCCGAGCAGCTTGCCGCGCCCGCGCGCCGCTTCGCGCCGCCCGGCGATGCCGCGGTAGCCGGACAGCGCCAACGCGTCGCCGAGGTTTTTCGCAAAGTCGCCGGTATCGTAGGTCTGCCGCATCGGTGTCGCGTAGGGCATCGCGGCGGCGGGGATCGTGTTGCGGCGGCGCAATTCGGCGGGATCGAGCCCGAGATCGCGCGCCGCCTTGTCGATGACGGTTTCGGTCGCGTAGATCGGCTCGGGCCGGCTGCCGCCGCGGTAGGGCGCGGTCGTCATCGTGTTGGTCAACACCGCTATCGCTTCGGCGTAGAGGGCACCAAACCTGTAGGTGTTGACGTGGCAGCCCATGCCGATCGTCAGTGGGATCGTCGGCCGGTCGGTCGAGAAATAGGCGCCGATCGACGACACCCAGCGCGTCCGCAATGCCAGGAATTTGCCGTCGCGGTCGAGCGCCAGTTCGGTGTCGATGATACTGCCGCGCGCCTGCTCGTCGCTCTGGAGGCCTTCGCTGCGCTCGGCGACCCAGCGCACCGGCCGGCCAGTGACCTCCGACGCCCACAAGCTCAGCGCGTATTCCGGATAGCAGCCCCCCTTCATGCCAAAGCCGCCGCCCATCTGCTCGCACACGACGCGCACCTGATGGTGCGGCAGGCGGAAAATCTGCCCGGCGAGCGCGGCGCGGATCTGGTGCACCGACTGCACGGTGCAGCGGATCGTGTAGCGATCCTCGTCTTTGTCGTACAGCGCGAGGCAGCCGCGCGGCTCCATGCTGTTGGCGGTGACCCGGTTGATCGCGGCGCGGTGCGTGACGACGTGCGCGGCGCGGGCAAAGGCGGCGTTGGTCGCAGCCTTGTCGCCGGCCGCAAACGTAAAGGCTTCGTTGCCGGGGTTGTCGTCCCAGACGGCGGGCGCGCCGGGCTGGAGCGCCGCTTCGGCGGTGACAACGGCCGGCAGCGGCGCGTATTCGACCTGGATCAGTTCGGCTGCGTCCTTCGCTCGGTTCGCGTCCTCGGCGACGACAAATGCGACCGGATCGCCGACATAGCGCACGCGGTCCAGCGCCAGGAGCGGCTGCGGGCACACAAAAGCTGGCGCGCCGCTCTGCTTCCGCCGCGGGATGTGGGGCCGCAACGTGCCGAGGCCGCGCCGGCGCAACTCGGCACCCGTCAACACCGCCAGAACACCCGGCGCGTTGCGGGCAGCCGACGCATCGAGCGACAGGATGCGGGCATGGGCATGCGGCGAGCGCAGCACATAGCCGCGCGCCGCGGCGGGCGCCGGCGCGTCGTCGGCATAGCGGCCACGCCCGGTCAACAGGCGAAAATCCTCCTCGCGCCGCACCCGCTCACCAACCCGCTGGACGCTCATGTCCCGCCCTCCCGCCGCATCCGACCGAGGCTGCTTATACCAGCCGCTGCAAACGCCGCTCTATGGCGACTTTTGCAATTATTCCAGCGCCTCCAGCGCAGGTTTCGCGCCGGCCGCGCCGCCCCGGCCGGGGCGGCGCAACAGCAACAGCAGCGGCAGCGACAGAATGATAATCATCATCATGAAGTAATAATTGTCGATGTAGGCGACCATCTGCGCCTGCCGCGTCGCCATGCTGTTGAGCGCCGCTACGCCAGGTTGGGTCGAAAGGATGTAGGGCGGCATCAGCTGCATCAGCGGGTTGTCGGGCCGCAGGTGCTCGACGAGGCGCGAATGCACGATCTGCGTGTTCTCGACGAGCAGCGCCTCGACGACCGCAACGCCGCAGCTGCCGCCGATATTGCGGGTCAGGCTGAAAAACGCGGTGCCCTGCGTCAGATATTGCCGCGGCAGCGTCGAGAACGCGATCGTCGACAGGGGTGTGAAGACGAACCCCAGGCCGAACCCCTGCACAATGCCCGAGATGACGATCGGCGCCGGCCCCATCAGCAGCGAAAACCTGGTCATCTGCCATAAGGACAGCCCGACGACCGCGAGGCCGACGAGAATGATGAGACGGGTATCGACCCTCCCAACGAAGCGCACGACGAGAAACATCGAGATCATCGTGCCGACGCCGCGCGGCGCCATGATCCAGCCGGCGGTCACGACCGGATAGTTCATCAGCTCCTGCATCATCGTCGGCAGCAGCACCATCGAGCCGTTGAGGATGACGCCGAGGAA
>JASIAN010000130.1 GCA_030042035.1 Alphaproteobacteria bacterium
CCTGTCTATACCCGTGCCGGCGAACGTTGCCGGAGTGGTTAACACGATCGGAGCCGTTACCGTCAGCCACTGAAGATAGCCGAGAGTTCACTCAATCAGGAGGGAACGCGCGATGGAAGCGATGCGAAAGTCGCTGTTTTGTCTGGCCGCGACCGGTACGCTCATAGCGGGTACGGTCAGCGCACTTGCCGGCGGACCGATGGTGCTGACGGATCGCCAGCTCGACGGCGTCACTGCCGGCGCCGCCATTGTGGGTTCGTCCTCGGATGCGCAAGCCGCTGGGGTCCTCGCCCTGACCAGCACGACGTCCAACGCCATCGTTGCCGGTGGCGTGGCGCCATATCCCGGACAGCCGGGCCTTACCGACGACACTGGGTTCACAGACGCGACAGCCACTGGACAAGGTACCAACCTCGGGCAGGCGGGCGAGCCTCCAACTTCGTCTGGAACCGCAGTGACGACGGGCGGCGCGGCCAACGGCAACCAGGTGTTCACTTCGACCTTCAACTACACGGTAAAGGGCGCCGGCGGCGTGACCTTCCAGGTCGGTTGGACTGTCGTTTCCGGCGCATGGGTATTGTAGCCGTCGGGGGCGCCAACGCGGGATCGCGATTCCGCGCACGCCCTCTGAGGGTTGCAAGAGAGGCTCGGGGAATGGCCCTGAGCGTGCTTTGTGCACAAGGAGGAAGCTTATGAAGAAAGTGCTCATGGGCTTGGCGGCGTTGCCGTTGCTGGCCAGCGCTGCGTTCGCGGCGCAGCCGTTGACAAATCAGCAGTTGGATAAGGTGACTGCCGGGTTTACGGCTGTTTCGGTTGCCGATGCCGAGGGTCTCGTTGGCGAAAGCGGGATTGTCGTGACCACCACCGCGACCCTATCGGAAGTTCTGCCGATCGCAACCGCCACCCTCGGCGAAGGCTCGTCGACGCTTTACAAGTCGTTGGCGGCGTCGCAGGCCTCAACGGTCACCAGCACCTACAGCCCGACCGCGATTCCGTAACGGGCGGCGGCGGCTGATAGGTTTCTGGATACTTTGACCGAGACCGTTTCCTCATCGCAACACCAGCCAAAGGAATCTTACTATGCTGAAAAAGTTTAACCTTCTGGTCGCGGGTGCAGCGTTGCTTGCGCTGACCGGCGTCGCCCAGGCGGCACAGCCGCTGACCAATGCGCAGATGGATCGCGTAACGGCTGGCGGCACCGCCACCGCCGACGCGGTCGGCCTCGCATATGGCGAACTCGCCTCCGACACCGTGTCGCTCACGTCGACCAACGTCAGCACCGTGTCGCCGAAGATCGCCATCGGCGAATCCTATGCCCAGGCCGCGGCGGCGGGCGGCATCTTGTTCCAGGCGGCGGCTATCGCGCACGCGGACTCCTCGGCGTCCCTGCCGTGATGATCGCGGGACGCCCGGTGCTCCGGCGCCGGACAGTCTCACGCATCCCGAGACTTCGTCGCAATAGGTCATGATCATCGAAGGGAGAATAGAGATGAAGAAGTTGCTTTGTGGACTGGCGGCGTTGCCGCTTCTGGCGGGGGTCGCCATGGCCCAGCCGCTGCAGCTCACTAACACGCAGATGGACAAGGTCACTGCAGGGTGGTCTCTGACAGAGACGGACATGAGCAATACGAGCTTGGTCACGATCTCGGTCTATCAGGGGACCCCGCCGGGAGCGATGAACGGTCTCGCGCCCTGCTCGGCGTGCTATCTGGACATCGAATCGCCGGCGATCAGCGTCCAGGCGACCGCCTTCTCGTTCCCGTGATCGGGCGACCGGGCGGACGCGCGCCGTCAGACGCCTGAAATCGATTGCACTGGGAATTGGCGCCGCAGCCACCGGACGAGCAGAGACGAGTCCGGTGTGCTGCGGCGGCGCGCTGAGGGGAGTGGAATGCGGAGAGGGGATGCTCGTCACGCCGCCCGATCCGCGCAAGGAGCGACAGATGAAGAGCTTGATTTACGGTCTCGCCGCGTTGCCGCTTCTTGCCGGCGCGGCTTTCGCGCAGCAGCCGATCCCGCTCACCAGCGCGCAAATGGACCAGATCACTGCCGGGCACTTCGAGGAAGATGTGAGCAACACAAGCATCACGGCGGTGTCGATTTTCCAAAGGCCTTACTTGACCGACCCGACGCCCAACGGCATCAGCTGCGCAAACTGCTATCTGGTGATCAACTCGCCGACGATCAGCGTGGTTGCGGAAATGCTGTCAGCCCCGTAGGATCGGCTGAACCTAGCCGCGGCGCCGCCTCGCACTCGGTAGCGCTTGGCGGCACATCTCGACCCAGAGGTCGTGATGAGAGACTCCAGTCTTTGGCGACCCGTGGGCGTCCTGGGCGCCGTTGCCGTCTTTCTCGGCTGCGCCGGTGCGGCCGATGCTCGGGGTCCCTTACGTCTGACCGACCTGCAACTCGACGCAGCGACCGCGGGTGTGCATGTTGCCGCAAGCGGAACAGGGGTCGCACTCGGCCAGCTCTCCGCCGAGACGAGCGTGAATGTCTCAAGCGGTGCTGGTTCGCCGGGCCCGGGTAATGGATTTGCCCAGGGCGAGGTGGCGGCGGCAGCATCGTCGCCGGCACAGGGGCCGACCGCGACGGCGTCCTCTACCCTCACGTTGTCTCTGACGATCCCATAAATCCGACAGCGTGCAGCGTAAAAAGCGTCTGCCATACAGCGCAAGAGCGTCTGCCACGCGCTGCCTGCGCTAAGCCCTGACGAGAGCGGCAAGCGGCGCGGTCAGTGCTTCTCGGCGCATCGGCGGCCGACGCGACGGTGAGCGCGGCGGGCGGTGTCGGCGCTCCGAGCGGGCCCGGTGGATTCGCTGCCGGCCAGAATGATTCGTCACCGGCCAGACAGTAGAGCCGGCGCCGACGGATCGGGCACAAACGCGAAAGCATAGTCGAGCCGCGCCGTGCCGAGACCGCTCCGCGAAAAGCTGAACAAATCCCGGCAATCAGAAATGTCGCGCCGTGGTGCGGCGGTGCGGCGCCCGGTTCCGCGGCCCGCGCCTTGACTTCGAACATGAAGCCCTGTAGCGATGGCAACATGCGATCAACCATGCCGATCGCGGCAAGTCGTGCTGTAACGCAGAGCGTGGGCGAAGCAAAACGATCGAGGGGGTCCGTGCTGATGCATCGCGCAGAAGGATCGAAGCGTGGGGTCAAAGGAGCGCTCGCGGCCTGCGAGGCGACGTGATGCACCGGCATCCTAACGTTCGCGCCAAACCCTGCTTCCCGGTGACGCGCCATCAAGGAAGTAGCGTGTTGCGAGGAGTTGCTGTCGTTCTGCTTACGCTCGGCTTTTTTTGTGCGATCTCGGCCTCGGCGGAGGAGCAAGGGCCCGTCAAGTCCCTGCTCGAGATGCGGCACCAGGATGTCATTGTCCAGCATTTTGACTTGAGTTGCGGTGCGGCGGCACTGGCGACGCTACTGGATTACCAATTCGGTGAACATTTTACTGAAAAGCAGGTCGCAGAAGGCTTAATTGCCCGAAAAGAATACATCGCCCATCCTGAAATCCTCCGTATTAGACAAGGGTTTTCTTTGCTTGATATGAAGCGATATGTGGATAAGTTAGGTTTTCAGGGCATCGGTTACGGACAGCTTGAGCTCAAAGACCTGATCCGCCTCGCTCCGATCATCGTTGCTGTTAGGCCAATCGGCTATAACCATTTTGTCGTCTTTCGAGGAAAGGTGGGCGACGAGGTACTGCTTGCCGATCCCGCATTTGGCAACCGAGCCATGCAGGTCAACAAATTTGAGCGTATCTGGATCAATTTCCCGCAGTTCGGGAGAGTCGGCTTTATCGTCACGCGAAAAGGCACGCCAGCACCGCCCGGGCAACTGGCCGCGCGCCCCAATCTGTTCATCGCTCCACCCGCGGAATTTGTACGTCAAGTGCTGTTTAACCGTCTTTAATCGGATGGGGGGATGAAGCGTTCGCGCCTTTGCTACATCGCGATCGCGGTCCTCGCCTTGGGCATGGACCCGGCGCATGCTGCCGACACGAGTCCGCGGCGGAAATCCGACGCGGCCGAAATCAAGAAATTGCAGAAAGAGATCGTGCAGCGCGACGCCTTGATTCGTAACCTGCTCCGGCGAGTCGAGAGGATTGAGCGGCGCGACGGAATGACGGGCGAGCCCAGTCGCAGGCGGGGGGTCGCCGCCAAAGCACAGCCTCGCCGGAAGGTGGCGGCCAGCGCCACCGCTCCGAGTGCTCAACTCAACGAGCCCCCGTCGCCGCCTTCGCCGGCGGGCGCCGCCGCCGCCCAGTCCGGCCAAACCTCGCCTGAGGCCGCCGCGACTCCAGCAGCAGCGCCAGGGCAATTCGAGGTAAGCCCGGAAGCGGCGCAGCACGCGCTGGAGCGGGCTCTTATAGAGACCGGCGCGCTGCTTCTCCCGCCGGGCAAATTTCAAATAGTACCAAGCGTTACTTATCAATACCAACAGGCCACACGAGCCGCCGGTCTTGCATTAACGACGTCAGGCACCGTCCTTGTGACCCAGGATTTGTTGCGGGCCGAGACGGTTCAGGCACAGGCTCTACTCCGCGCCGGCCTCCCGTGGGATGCACAGTTGGAGTTTGCTCTGCCTTACGCCTTCAAGAGCGACTCGACAACCTTGCAGGCCGGAGGTAGCGATATTTCGAACCAGATCGTGGACGCTGCCGGTATCGGCGACGCGACCCTCACCTTGACGAAGCAGGTGCTGAAAGAGGGCGATTGGCTGCCCAACCTTTTCTTGAGCGGATCCTGGAACGCCGATATCGGACAAACCGTCAAGGGCGTGCCGCTCGGCATGGGGTTTACCGAGTTCCGAGGAGCGGTATTGGCTTCCAAACGTCAAGATCCTCTCGTATTCACCGCCGGGTTTACTTATCAAGCCAGCTTGGAAAAAAACGGCATCGAACCCGGCGATCAATTCATACCCGCAGTCGGCATGCTCTTCGCTGTCAGTCCGGAAACCTCTCTTCAATTCAGCCAACAGATCGCATTTGTCGAGAACACCCAACTGCACGGACTAACCGTGCCGGGTTCTTCGCAGCTTCAAGGCATCTTCAACGCGGGGGTACTGTCGATCCTGGCGCCCGGTGTCGTCGTCAATCTCACCGCCGCCATCGGGGAGACACCCGATGCGCCCGCCCTTACCGTACAACTGGCGTTCCCGATCCAGCTGAACTGAGTTGCCGCGACACCGAAGCTTGCCACCTGAACCTTCGCGCTCAGTTCGATGTTGCGATCGCTATCGCGAAAAGGGCAACCGTTTGGCTCGCCGTGGTCGGCGTCAGCGTCGTCTCACTCACTTGCTGTGCGTAGGCGAAGGCCCCGGACTGAACGAGCGTCACGGAAGCATGCGGATCAGCGCCGCTCGCGGAAGCGCTTCCTATTGCAAGCAGCAACTCGACCGAGATGTTTCCGATCAACGTATAACGCGCGATAGCGGGGCGTTCCGGGTGGTCACGCAGCAGCAGAATCGTATCCGGTATGCTGCGGATGGAGCCTTTTGTCAGGGCGGTCGGTGCCGCACCCTGGGCTTCGGCCGATAGTTCGAGGCTCACGGTCGACCCGCTCGACGTGATCGCATCCAGTTCGGCCGGGCTCAAAACCCTCGGCCCGGCTGTCCCGTTGCGGCTTGCGGCGTCGGCGTTCGATGCGGCATGGACGCACGCCAACATGAACACAGCGCCGGCGCCTGCAACCAGACGCGGCCCAACTTTGGGACGGCGGAGGCGGCGCCGTCCGATGAGCGGGCTGCCAGTATTGGCTTCGCGCGGTGTCGGCCGACCGCCCGTCGATTTCTTGTTCCGCCGACCCGTCCTCAACGTGGATCCCTAGAACCTGCCCGCACTCTGGCGGTCGTGATTGACCAGCCCAGAAGCAGTACAGCTTCCGAGATCCCGCGGACGATACATATAACGATAACATCAGCACGGAGTTACAAATTCGCTAAGCAGCGGAGCGTTTTAGAGGAACAATTTAAGTTTGCTCGACTGGCCGCGACGCCGAATCGAATGAATGTCGCCGCCGCCCGCTTCGATCGCCTGTCGCGGCTGGTCCCGGTCGGGGTAACGCAGCGACTTGTCATCGTGCTGCCGGCGAGCAGTCAGTCAGTGCCGACGACGGCGCTTGAATTGACCGCCGGGCTGAAGCCGCCGATCACCCGGGGCGAGGTCGTCGGCAGCGTGGCGATCGGCCTTTCGGGCACGACGCTGACGACCGCGCCGGCGGTGGCACTCTCGGCGGCCGAACCGGCCGGTTTTGTGCAGCGCTGGCTCTACGACATCCGCCGGCTATGGTAAGTCGGATCCGGCGGTCCGCGGCACTCGGCATGAGAACCGCAGCGGGGGTGCCGGAAGACGCGCGCCGGGAAAAGCGGCAAGCCGACCCCAGCGGTAACGTCACAGGTAGCGGATCTTGACGACCTCGATCGGCTCGACGCCGCCGGGCGTGCGCAATTGCACAACATCGCCCTCGCACGCCTTCAACAGTGCGCGGGCGATCGGCGATATCCAGCTGACGCGGCCACGCTCGAGGTCGGCCTCGTCGATGCCGACGATCGTGACGGTCCGCTCGCCGCCGGTGTCGGCATAGGTGACCGTTGCGCCGAAAAACACCTGGTCGTGCCGGGTCTGGCGGGCCGGGTCGACGATCTCGGCGGCCTCCAGGCGCTTCGACAAAAACCGGATGCGTCGGTCGATCTCGCGCAGCCGCTTCTTGCCGTAGATGTAGTCGCCATTTTCCGAGCGGTCGCCATTACCGGCCGCCCACGCGACGATTTCGACCGTCTTCGGCCGCTCGTCGCGCAACAGCTGCTGCAGTTCCTGCGACAGGCGGCGATGGCCTTCGGGCGTCATGTAATTCTTGAGGCCCTGAGGCAAGGTCGGGCCGTCATCGCCCAACTCGGCCCCCTCGTTCGCCTCGCTTTCCTTGACGAAGGCCTTGCTCATGCCACGATTTTCTCTTCGCGCAATGCGGCGATCTCGGCCGCGCCGTAGCCGATCGATTGGAGAACCTCGTCGGTGTGCTCGCCGAGGCGCGGCGCCGGGCGGCGATAGGTGCCGGGCGTTTCCGACAGCTCGATCGGCGTCGGTGCCAGCGGTATCGTGCGCGCGAGCGTCGGATGCTCGCGCTCTTCGAGCAGATGAGCGGCGCGGATATGCGCATCGTCAAGCGCCTGCTGCGGCGCATAGACCTGCCCCGCGACGATGTTCCATTTCTCCATCTCGGCGAGCGCCTCGGCGCAGCTGCGTCCGGCGCACCATTCCGCCATGCGGGCCGAGACGATCTCGCCGTGGTCGGCCCGCGCCTGGTCGTCGGCAAAGCGCGGATCGCTGAGCCACGGCTCCTCCTCGCCGATCATGCGGCACCAGCGGCGGAACATCGGCTGGCCGATGACGCTGACGACGATCCAGCCGTCCTGCGTGCGGAAAATGTCGGAGGGCGCGGCATTGAAGGCGCGGTTGCGGATCGCGGTGCGATCGACGCCCATCAGCGCCTGCTCGATCAACAGCGCGTTGCTGAACGCGGTCGCGGTGCGCAATAGCGCGCCTTCGACCTTCTGGCCGCGGCCGGTCTTGCCGCGCTCGATAAGCGCTGCCAGCGTGCCGAAGGCTGACAGAGACGCGGTGCCGAAATCGACCCATGGCACCTTGGAGGCGATCGGCTGCTCGGCGAGACCGGACAGATAGACCGCGCCGCTCATCGCCTGACCGATACCGTCGAAGCCGTGCTTGTGGCTCATGGGGCCGCCGGCGCCGAAGCCGGTGACCGTCGTCAGGATGATATCGGGCTTGGTCGCGCGCAGGTTGTCGAGATCGAGCGCCAGCGAGCGCAGCACCGCGGGCGGCAGGTTGGCGACGACAACATCGGCCGTCGCGACGAGCCGCTGCACGATCTCGCGGCCTTGCCGCGCCGCCGGATCAAGGCACATGCCGCGCTTGTTGCGGTTCATCGCCAGAAACATCGCGCCGCCGCCCGTCATCCGTTCGCCGGGCGGCCCGGCGCCGACCGGGATCAGCGCGCGGTCCTCGCCGCCGCCGAGCCGCTCGATGCGAATGACATCGGCGCCGAGGTCGGCCAACAGCGCGGCGCAGAACGGCCCGGCAATATAGCGCCCGAAATCGAGGACGCGAATGCCGTTGAGAACACCGGCCATCGCCTCCTCCGTCACGTGCCGATGGCGAGTGGCGCCGCGAGTTTCTTTAAGAGCGCGATGACCGACAGCGGCGTCAGGCGGCCGGTTTTCGGGTTTTCCGCGCTCGGCACGTTCTCGATCTGCATCGATAGGCGCACCGCATCGGATTCGAGTTCGATGCGGTGGGTGTTGCGGTTGACCGCGGGGTCGGCCCAGATCTCGACCGTCGTGCGGTCGGGCCCGAGGCCGGCCAATGCCAGCGCGGCGGCAACATTGACATTGGCCGGAAAGCCCCTGGCCGCTTCGCGCGCAGTGCCGGTGAAGACCCGGCGCGCCTCGCCGAGGCCGGCCAGACGGATGCCGCGCTCGACGAGATACGGCGCGCCGTCCAGGCCGGCGGGCGGCTTCTTCGTGATCATGTGGACGCGCGCGATGTTGCCCTGGGCGGCGGCCTGCACCGCATCGAGCCCCAGTAAGGCGCCGGTTGGCACGAGGATGCGGCCGCCGTGACGGCGCGCCAGATCGACGAGGTCGAAATGATCGAGCAGCGCGCCGCACGACAGCACGACGAGCGTGCGCCCGGCGGCGAGGGCCGGCTCGGCAATCTCGCGCAGCAGGGCGGCCGGGGCGCATTCGATGACGATATCGGCGGCATCCGCCAGCCGCGCCAGCGGCAGCACCGGCACCACGCGGGCAAACCCGGCCATGGTCTGCTCGGCGCGCGCGATATCGCGCGCCGACACGGCGGCGAGCACCAGCCCGCCGATGGCGCCGCGGTCGAGCCGTTCGGCGACCACCCTGCCGATCGCGCCGAACCCGGCGATCGCGACGCGCATCGGATGCTGCTCGCCCATCGTCCTCTCCCGAAGAGACGCCTGCGGCAAGTCCTTTACATCATTTTGCCGAATGCGTCGCGGCGGCGGCGATGTTTTGCGGCGGGCGCAGGGTCGCCGGCAGGCGGCACAGGATCGTCGTACCGCGCCCCGGCGCCGACTCGATCGCGACCGTGCCGCCGTGCAATTCGATGAGGCTCTTGACCAGCGACAGCCCGAGCCCGGCGCCCGATTCGCGGGCTTGCGGATTGCCGCGCTCGAATTTCTCGAACACCCGCGCCTGATCGGCCGCCGCAATGCCAATGCCGGTATCGGCGACCGCCAGCACGAGTGCGCCACCGTGCTCATTGTCGCATCGCGCCTCGATCCGCACCGAGCCGCCAGACGGCGTGAACTTGATTGCGTTCGATACGAGGTTGAACAGCGCCTGCTTCAACCGCCGCTCATCCGCCGCGATTGTGCCGATATCGGCTGGGCAGGCGAACGTCAGCGCCAGGTTCTGCGCGCGCGCCCGCTCGCGTGTCAGCGTCGTGACGGCGTCGAGCAGGTCGCGCACATCGACAGGGCCAGTCTCCAGCACCATGTAGCCGGCCTCGATCGTCGCGAGATCGAGAATATCGTTGATCAGCGTCATCAGCCGCAGCGAGGCTTCGAGGATGCTGCGGCTGTAGTCGAGCTGTCGCTCCGACAGCGGGCCGAAATACTGGTTCGTGAGGATTTCGGCAAAGCCGATGATCGCGTTGAGCGGCGTGCGCAGCTCATAGGAGACATTGGCGATGAATTCGCTCTTGAGCCGGCCGGCCGTCTCCAGCGCCTCGTTGCGCTCGCGCAGCGCGCGCTCGACCCGGGCGGTGTCGGTCACATCAAGACAGGTTTGCAGCAGGTTGCCGTCGGGCAAGGGCACGGTCGCCATCTGGAGCACCGACCCGTCGGGCCGGTCGAGCTGACCGCTCCAGTGCGTCTGCGCCGTGATGCCGGCGATGACGCGGCCGCGGGTCGCCGGCCAGTCGCCGCCGTCATCGTAGAGGCCGCGGGCTTTTTCGACGATCTCGCCGACATGCGGCTCGCCGGCGAGATCCGCTTCGGAAAGGCCCCAGATCTTGCCGTAGGCCGGGTTGTACAATTTCAGCCGGCCGTCGCTGCCGAACACCGCAATGCCCTCGAACAGATTGTCGAGCGTCTCGCGCTGCACCTCGATCAGCGTGTTGTATAAGCGCTCCAGGGCCAGCCGATCGGTCACATCCTCGTAGACGAAAATCAAGCCGCCCAGCGGATGCGGCGAGACCGAGAGGCTCAGCGTCCGGTCGTCCGGCAGATGCATCAACTCGCTCTGCGGCTCGATCAGCGACGTGAACATTTCGAGCTGCTGCCGCTTGAAGGCGCGGAAATCGGCATATTCCGGCACGCGCCGCAGCTCGCGCAGCCGCTCGAGCAGTTCATCGAGCGAGGGTTCGCCGGCCAGCCAATCTTCCTCGATACCCCACAGCCGCGCGAAGGCCGAGTTGAAAAAGCTGAGCCGCTTGTCGGCGCCGTAAATCGCGACCGCGGCATTGATGCTTTCGAGCACCTGGCCATGCGCGTTGACGTGCCGCGCCAACTCGCTCTCGGTGTTTTCGAGATCGGTGTGATCGAGCGCGAAGCCGATCGTGCCGCCGCGGCGTGCCGGCGTCTCCGCCAGTTCCAGCAGGCGCCGCGAGCCGGCGATGACGATATGCCGCTCGATGCGCTGCGTCGCGCCGCCGGCGGCGGCTTGGGCCATGGCCGGCGGCGCGGCGGCACCGCCATCGGGCGCCAGCTCCGACGATTTCGCGAGCGCCGCCTCGCGCGACAGGTCGAGGGCGGCGGCAAAGGCGGCGTTGCAGTCGACGATCTGCAGCGCCGGATCGCGCCGCCACACCGGCAGCGGCAGCGCGTCGAGCATCTCGCGCAGCGCCCCGGCTTCGCCAGCGGCGGCAGCGCGCGCCTGTTCAGACTGCCGCAGGGCCGATGCGTCGGCGACCCACAGGACACACTCGCCGCCGGCCCCTTCGCTGCCCTCGATTTCGTAGGCGATGCCGTCGGGTGTCGTGAGCGCCGCGTTGAACGATGTGCCACGGCGCTGCAGCGCCTCGACCGCGGCGGCGAGACGCGCCGCATCGCTGCCGTCGAGACGGGCAACCAACGCATCGTACGACAAATCGGCGCCGCAGCCGGTCAGCCGGCCGTAACTTACCGGGCCGGCCGCATCGCGCGGCCAGCAGAACGCCGCGACCGGCGCCGCGGACAGCACGGCGGCGACTTCAGCATGGCGGCGCTCGGCGGTATCCCCTGCCAAGACCGCCTGTCGCAGCGCCGCTCGCGCGCGCCACCACAGGCCCGCGAACAACGCCGCGGCAATCAGGAAAATTGCGCCAGCAAACGCGATCACAACACCCTGCCCGTCCGCGCGCCATGCAATCCCCGATCGCGGCGCCGCGGGTCGCCATGATAATCGGGCGTTGCATACGAAAAGAAAAGCGGCGCGGCCGACGCGCAGCGGCACCGACGCGCCGGCGAACCCGAGCGCGGCCGATCGCCGTCCCGTCGCGAATCACGCCGCCGCCGCAGCCGGCCGCGGTCAGCCGGCAGCGAGGAACGGCTCGACGAGGTCGAGAAACGCCTGCGGCCGCTCTGTGTGCAGCCAGTGGCCGGCGTCGCTGATCCATTCAACGCGCGCGTTCGGGAAGCGCTTACGGACCGCCGGCTCGTGCGCCGGCAGCAGGAAATCTGATCGCCCGCCGGCGATAAACAGCGCCGGGCCGCGATAGGCGACATCCGCCGGCAAGGCCGGAAAACCCGCGAGATCGGGCATCGCGCGTTCGATGGCCGCAAGATTGAGGCGCCAACGCGCGGCGCCGCGCTCAAATACCAAATTCTGCAAGAGGAACGCGCGTTCGGCCGGATCGGGAACCGCTGGCGCCAACGCGGCATCGGCAGCGCCGCGGCGGCGGAGGCCAGCGAGATCGAGGGCGCGCATCGCCCGCGCATATCCAACATGGCGCGGCGGATAGGCAAGGGGTGCGATATCGACGACGACGAGGCGCTCGATCAGGGCGCCGTGGCCGAGCGCCGCCATCATCGCGGCCTTGCCGCCCATGCTGTGGCCGATCAACGCAAACCGGCCGACGCCGAGCGCCTGCAATGTCGCGCATACATCGCCGGCCATCTCCTCATACCTCATCGTCTCCGCCCAGGGCGAGTTACCGTGATTGCGCAGATCGAGTGCGATGACACGGCGTCGCGCGGCAAGCCATTGGGCGATCGTCGCCCAATTGCGTCCCGCACCGAACAGCCCGTGGAGAATTGCGACCGGCGGGCCGGCGCCGTATTCGATCGCAGCAAGATGCAGCGCCATACTCTGCTTCCTCGTGGCTCGCGGCGGACGCTGTTACCCGGCTGTGATCTCGCCGCCACAGCACGGCACAAAGCCGTTGCAAATAGGCCAGATGCGCCCCTGCGGCATCGTCCCCGCTCTATCATCGCTCGACACCCGCCATGATTGCCGCATGCACGCCGCCGTCGCCCTCCTGGTCCTGGCCCTGACTTATATCGGCATGGCGGCCGGGCGGATCGCCTGGCTGCGCGTCGATCGAACCGGCATCGCGCTGCTCGCAGTCATTGGGCTGTTGGCGAGCGGCGCGATGACGCTCGATGATTTCGGCAGCGCCGTCGACATGCCGACGATGGCGCTGTTGTTTGCGATGATGATCATTTCGGCGCAATTCGCTGAGTCGGGCTTCATCGACCTGTGCGCCCGCACGATCATCGGTGCGCGTGGGGTCGAGCAGCGCGGCGGCGCGGCGGCGCTGCTGGCGTTGACCGTGGCGATCGGCGGCGGGCTGTCGGCGGTGCTTGCCAACGATATTCTGATCATCACGATCGCGCCGCTGCTGATCGCCGGGGCACAGCGCCGCGGGCTCGACCCGCGGCCGTTCGCGATTGCACTCGCCGCCTCGGCCAATGCCGGCTCGGCCGCGACGCTGATCGGCAATCCGCAGAACATCCTTCTCGGGGCGATCGGCCGGCTCGGCTTCTGGACGTTTCTGCTCGCTTGCGGCGTGCCGGCACTGTTCGCGCTGGTGGTTGTCTTCGCCGTCGTCTGGCTGCAATGGCATCGCCGCATCCGCGCCGACAGCGACCTGCCGCAAACCGATCCGGCGGCTCTGCCGTCGCATGTTCTCGACCGCAACCAGACGATCAAGGGCGCTGCGGCCGTCCTCGCGTTGCTCGTGCTGTTTGCGACGCCGTTGCCGCGCGAGATCGGCGCCCTGATCATCGCCGCCCTGCTGCTTGCCAACCGCAAGATCACCAGCCGCACGATGATCGCGGCGGTCGATTGGCCGCTCCTGCTGCTGGTCTCTTGCCTCTTCGCGATCACAGGCGAACTCAACGGTTCGGGCATCGCGTCGCGCGTGCTTGCCTTCCTCAGCGACAGCGGCTGGCTGCCGGGGAGCCTCGCGCTGCTGCTGCCGTTCTCGATCGTGACGACCAACGTCGTCGGCAGCCTGCCCTCCGCGATGCTGCTCATTCAAATCTGGCCGAACCCGCCGCCCGGCGTGCTCTATGCGCTGGCGCTGCTGGCGACGCTGGCCGGCAACCTTTTCCTGAGCGGCAGCCTGACCAATCTGTTGATCGTCGAGCAGGCGGAACGGGTCGGGAGCCGCCTCGGGTTTGTCGATCATGCCCGCGCCGGCGTGCCGATCGCGCTCATATCGCTGGCCTTCGCGACGTTCTGGCTGGCGATCCTGCACATCCTGCCGCTGGCGCAACCCGCCGCGATTCCGCCATAACGGCGGTTGATCGAGGATCGCGTCGGCAACAGCCGAAAGAGGCCGGCGGACTGATACCGCTTGAGGAGCGATCGTGACATCGCAGGTTTTGCGCATCGGCACCCGCGGCAGCCCGATGGCGATGGTCCAGTCAGGTCTCGTGCGCGACCGGCTCGTCGCGGCCCACCCCGGCATCGCCGTCGAACTGGTACCAATCCGCACGACCGGCGATCGGGTACAGACGCGCCTGCTCGCCGAGATCGGCGGCAAAGGCCTGTTCACGAAGGAAATCGAGGAGGCGCTGCTGCGCCGCGACATCGATATCGCGGTGCATTCGCTGAAGGACATGGAGACCGTGGTGCCGCCGGGGCTGGCGATCGGCTGCGTGCTGCCGCGCGACGATCCGCGCGATGCGCTGGTCTCGCCGGACGGCATCGGGCTGGCGACATTGCCGCAGGGCGCGCGCATCGGTACGGCGTCGCTGCGCCGTCGCGCGCAACTTCTGCGGCGGCGCCGCGACCTCCGCATTGCGCCGATCCGCGGCAACGTCAATACCCGGCTCAATAAGCTTGCCGCCGGCGAGGCCGAAGCGCTGGTGCTGGCGCTGTCTGGCCTCGAGCGCCTCGACATGGCCGGACTGGCGAGCGAAATCCTGCCCGTCGATGTGATGCTGCCGGCGGTTGGCCAGGGCGCGCTGGCGATCGAATGCCGCGACGACGAAGGGGCGGTGCGTGCGCTGCTGCGACCGCTGCACGATCCGGCGACCGCGGCGTGCGTTACCGCCGAGCGCGCGATGCTGGCGGCGCTCGACGGCTCATGCCGGACGCCGATTGCCGGGCTCGCAAACCTCGCCGGCGACCGCCTGTCGCTCGATGGCCTGCTGCTGGCGCCGGACGGTCAGACCGAACGGCGCGGCCGCATCGAGGGCGCGATCGACGACGCCGCGGCGCTCGGCGCCGCGCTCGGCGCCGAGTTACGGCGCGACGCCGGGCCCGAATTCGGCCTCGGCTGAAGCGGCGCGCCGACGCCTCAGGTCGTCAGGGATTGGTGGGCGGCGGCGGCTCCGTCATCGGCGGGGGCTCGTGCATCGGCATTCCGCCTTGCGACGGCATCATGCCGTGATGCGTCATCGTGCCGCCCTCGTTGCCGCTGATGCGCGCCAGCTCCTGCCGGTTCAATTCCTCGGTCATGCGGTCGCCGGCGCTATGGTCCATCCTGTGGCCGCGCATTCCCTCATGCCGCATCGCCATATGCCGCATCGGCCGGCGATGATGCATCTGCTTTGTCATCATATGACGCGCCGGATGGTGCATCGTCGCGGCGGGCGGCATGTTGGGTGACGGAACGCTGGGCGTCGCCGCCCCCTGCGCCCAAACGGGGGCGGCGATCACCAGCGCCGCGGCCATCGCTGTGCCGTTCAGCAGAAACCTCATACCTCTGTCCTCTGTGGCAGTTCCTGGTTGACAATGGCTTGGGAAGGCTCGCATTACCCGAGGGGTGCCGGCGCGGTCTGCAGACTGAACCGTCCGACCAGTCGCCGCGCCGGGAAGCACACGTTGCGATGCACCATCCGACCCCGCCGATCGCGATGATAGGGCCGGCGCTGCGGGTGTTCAAGGAGTTGCGGCGTCGGTGCCGGTAAGGGGCGCCCGCCGCCGCGGCGCCGGCCGGCGTTCGGCCGCGGCGCTGGGATCGGCTCTGGCGCTGCTCGCGGCGCTCTCGCACCCGGCCGACGCTGCCGCCCACGACATGCTGACGATCGGCATCACGCAGTTTCCTGCGACGCTCAACCCCGACATCGATGCAATGGCGGCCAAGAGCTACGTGCTCGGCATGGCGGTGCGGCCATTCACCGTCTACGACGCCGGATGGCGGCTCGACTGCCTGCTGTGCACCCGCCTGCCGACGATCGCCAACGGGCTTGCCATGCCGATCGCGCTGAAGGATGGCAAGAAGGGCATCGATCTCACTTATACGATCCGTCCAGATGCCAAATGGGGCGACGGCGTGCCGGTCACGACCGACGATGTTGTGTTCACCTATCGGGTCGGTCGCAACCCGCAAAGCGCGGTCACCGCCGCCGACCTCTATCGTCACATCACGAAAATCGATGTGAAGGACAAGCACACCTTCACGCTGCACCTCGACAAGCTGACCTTCGATTACGCCGCGATCGACGATTTCGTGCTGTTGCCGGCGCATCTCGAACGAGCTGCCTTCGCGGATCCAGCGCAGTACCGGATCAGGAGCCGCTACAACACCGACCCGACCAATCCCGGCCTCTACGATGGCCCCTACCGCATCAGCCAGGTCGCGACGGGCTCGTATATCGTCCTGACACGCAACCCCTATTGGGCCGGGCCACCGCCGCATTTCCGCCGCATCACGGTACGCGCGATCGAGAACACCGCGGCCTTGGAAGCCAACCTCCTGTCCAGCACGATCGACATGGTGGCGGGTGAGCTCGGCCCCCCGCTTGACGAGGCACTTGCCTTCGAACGGCAGCACGGCAGCCAATTCGATATGATCTACAAGCCCGGCCTCATTTTCGAGCACGTCGATCTGAACCTGGCACGGCCGGCGCTCGCCGACCGCCGTGTGCGCGAAGCGTTGCTCCTCGGCAGCGACCGCGCCGCGATCAGCCAGTCGCTGTTTGCCGGCCGCCAGCCGGTCGCCGACAGCTTCATGAGCCCGCTCGACAGCGGCTACACGAAGGATATTCCGCATTACCGCTACGATCCGGTGAAGGCGAAGGCGTTGCTTGAGGCGGCCGGCTGGCACGCGGCGGGCGGCGGCATCCGGCGCAACGCCGCGGGGCAACCGCTCTCGTTCGTGCTGAAAACGACGGCTGGCGATCATACCCGCGAGCTGGTCGAGCAGGTATTGCAGAGCGAGTGGCGGCAGATCGGCGTCGATATCCGCATCAAGAACGAGCCGGCGCGCGTGCTGTTCGGCGACAGCCTGCCGCATCGCGATTTCGACATGGCGATGTATGCGTGGATCAGCGCGCCGGACAGCGTGCCGCGCTCGATCTTCGATTCGACGGAAATCCCCGATGCCGCCAACGGCTACTCCGGGCAGAACGACACCGGTTTCAAGAGCGCGGAGATGGACCGCCTGATCGAGGCCACCGAAACCGAGCTCGATCCGGCAAAGCGCAAGGCGCTGTGGGCCGCGATGCAGCGCCTCTACGCGATCCAGTTGCCGTCGCTGCCGCTCTATTTCCGCTCGAATGTCTTCATCCTGCCGAAATGGCTGAAAGGCGTCGCGCCGACCGGCAACCAATACCCGACGACGTTGTGGATCACCGATTGGCAGCCGCAGTGAACGCCGTCGTTACGAGCGACCCCCGGACGGCCGCCCGCCAGGGCGGGCGTTGCGGAGGGAAGCAATCCCGCCGCGCCGCTTCCAACCAGGATTGCTTCGTCACTTCGCTCCTCGCAATGACGGCACCTGACGGGTAACGCCGGATGATCCGCTTTGCCGCGATCCGGCTCATCGAGATCGCCGTCGTGCTGGTCCTGCTGTCGTTCGCGATCTACGTGCTGATCGGGCTGATGCCGGGCGATCCGATCGACCTGATGCGCAGCGCCGACCCGCACATGACCGCCGCCGATATCGCGCACCTCAAGGCGGTGTACGGCCTCGACCGGCCGCTCCTGGCCCGCTACCTCGCGTGGGCGACGGGTGCGCTCGCCGGCAATCTCGGCTATTCGCGGCTGTTCGCCGAGCCGGTGTTGACGGCGCTGTTGCCGCGGCTCGGCAATTCGCTCGTGCTGATGGGATCGAGCTTCGTCCTCGCGCTGCTCATTGCCCTCGTGCTGGGGTCGCTGGCGGCGCGTCGCCCCGGCTCGCGGCTCGACGAGGCGATCAACCTGTTGTGCTTTGCCGGCGTCTCGCTGCCGACCTTCTGGCTGGCGCTGGTGCTGATCCTCGTGTTTGCCGCCGGTCTCGGCTGGCTGCCGGCGAGTGGCGTCGCGACGGCCGGCATCGGCGGTCTCGGCGACCGGCTGCGGCATCTCGTGTTGCCGGTCGCGACGCTGACGGCGGCCAGCGTCGGCGGCTACACCCGCTACGTGCGCGCCGCGATGCTGGAGGCCCTGGCGCAGGATCATATCCGCACCGCCCGCGCCAAAGGGGCGAGCGAGGTGCGGATCATCGTCCATCACGCGCTGCGCGGCGCGCTCGTGCCGGTCACGACGATCCTCGCGCTGTCGTTCGGCAGCCTCGTGTCGGGGGCGCTCGTGACCGAGACGATGTTCGCCTATCCCGGCATGGGCAAGCTGATCTTCGATGCCGTCATGGGCAACGATTACAATCTGGCGCTGGCTGGCCTCCTGCTCGCCGCGGTCGTGACGATGGCGGCCAACCTCGCGGCCGATCTCGCCTATGGCTGGCTCGACCCGCGGGTCACCTACCGGTGAGGCTGAGACCGCCGCGGCGATCGGCGCGGCCGCCGCTGCCGCTGCTGCTGCTCGCCGCGATCGCGCTCGCCTGCCTGCTCGGCCGGCCGATCGGCGCGGCGCTCGGCCTCCACATGATGCGCGTCGATCTCTTGCATCGCCTCGCCGGCCCCTCGCTCCTGCACCCGCTCGGCACCGACGAGTTGGGCCGCGACGAGATGCTGCGCCTCTTGTCCGGCGGCCGCGTGTCGCTCGCGATCGGCATCGCCGCAGCACTGACCGCGGCGGCGATCGGCACCGCGATCGGCCTCACCGCGGGCTATCTCGGCGGCTGGGCCGACCGGCTGTTGATGCGGCTCACCGATGCGGTCATCGCATTGCCGTTGCTGCCGCTGCTGATCGTGCTGGCGGCGCTCGATCTGAAGAAAATCGGCGTGCCCTCGTGGATTACCAGCTCCGACGACATCAGCTTTGTGCGCATCCTGGTGCTGGCCGTGCTGATCGGCTGGACGACGGCGGCGCGCCTTGTGCGCGGCGCGACGCTGGTCACGCGCAGCCGCGATTTCGTCCGCGCCGCCCGCAGCCTCGGCGCCCGCGTGCCGCACATCCTGTGGGTGCACATCCTGCCGAACGTGCTGGCGCCGCTGATCGTCGCTACGACGCTGTCGGTCGGCGACGTGATTCTGCTGGAATCCGTGTTGAGCTTTCTCGGCCTTGGCATCCAGCCGCCGCTCGCCAGTTGGGGCACGATGCTGACCAATGCGCAGGACCTGATCGAGACGGCGCCGCTCCTCGCGCTCTATCCTGGCACGATGATCTTCCTCACCGTCATCGCCTGCAACCTATTGGGCGACGCGCTGCAACAGCGCCTCGACCGCCGTGCCGCCGACCATGCATAGGCGTCATTTCGTCGGCGGCATCGGCCACGAGACGACTGGCGTCTTCGGCGTCACGCCGGGCGGCAGGTCGTCGGGCGCCGGCTTGCCAGCCGGTCCCAGCGACCGGACAAAGGCATAAACCGCGCGCCGATCGTTTGTCGTCATCCATTTGAGCGCCCACTCCGGCATCGGCGGCTTCGGATGCATCGTACGCACTTCTTCGAGCCACTGCGCCTCGCTCATGCCGTGAATGAGCAGCCGCAAATTGACCGCGTAGGTGGTGCCCCACGGTCCGTGAAACCCGAGAGGGCTGCCTTCGAGCCAGTTCTTTTGCGGGGTCTTGGCGGCGCTTTCCGCAAAGCCGTCGGTATGGCAGTCGTTGCAGCCGCCGAGCTTGACAAGGTAGCTGCCGCGCGCGACGAGCGCGGCGTTCTGCTGTGCCGGAACGCCTCGCGGAAAGCAGGCGACGAGCACAGCGGCGGCGAGCCATATAGCGTTTCTCGGCATCGTTTCCCCTTTCGTGCAATGTTCTGCAGCCCCTGCCGATTTCAATGCAAGACGCTGACATCGTCCGGGTTGACGAGGTCGGGGACGGTCCAGCCGTCGAGGTCGTATTCCGCCATGCATTTGTCGGCGAATGCCTTCCATGCCGCCGCCTGGCCGCTCGCATTGGCGCCAAGGATTGCGAAACGGCGAATCTCTTCGTGGCTGCCCGAATAGTTGACCTCGTAAAGTTCGTGGCGGGCCCCGAATTCGGTCCCGACCGCGTCCCACAGCAGCTTCATCAATTTGACCCGTTCGACGGCGGTAACCCCGCCGGACCCGCGCACATAAAGGTCGAGATATTTGCGGATCTCGGGGTTTTTGAAATCGCGCACATGCGAATTGAGATAAATCAGGCTGCTGGCGACCGTTTTCTCGATCTGATGCTTCACTTGCACGTAGGCGTCGGGCGCCAGCACGTGGTAGGCGGCGCCGGCATTGTGGTTAGGCAGCACGTAACCGCCGGCCCACGGGTCGGGGTTGCGCGTCATCGCGTCGGTCAGCGCCCACATGCAGTGCCGCCACGTGATGACCTCGCCGACATTCGCTTCGACACCGCGAAACCCGCTCGTGCCGGCGGTTTCCGTCGCCTTGATCATGAGGCCGGCGATGAAATCGAGCTTGACCGCGAGGCGCGTGCAGCCGTGCAGCTGAAAGCGCGGCACAAAGCCGCTGCGCGGAAAAAACGAGTTGGCCTTGTCGATGTCGCCGCAAACGAACACGTCCTCCCACGGCACGAACACCTCGTCCATGATGAAGATCGCGTCGTTCTCGTCGAGCCGGCTCGACAAGGGATAATCGAACGGGCTCCCCAGCACGGCGGCGCGCTGTTCGTTCGAGACGCGGCAGATGAATTTGACGCCCTGGGCGTTGGTCGGCACGAGAAAGACCAGCGCGAATTTCGGATCCTGCACGTTCAAGAGGCCGGCATGCGCGACAAACGTAAAATGCGTCAGCGCCGAGCCGGTCGCGACAACCTTGGCGCCGGTCACGTAGATGCCGGCGTCGGTCTCGCGCGTCACATGCGCGTAAATATCGGTCGGGCCACCCGGCTCGCCCGGCGCCATGTGGCGATCGACCGGCGGGTTGATGATCGCGTGGTTGACATAGGGCACCCGCTCCTGGCTGAAGCGGTACCAGCGGCGCGCGTTTTCCTGATAGGGCTCATAAAAGTCGGCATTGGCGCCGAGCGTCGCGAGAAATGCCGCCTTGTAGTCCGGCGAGCGGCCGAGCCAGCCATAGGTGAGGCGCGCCCACTCCGCGATCGCGTCGCGCCCGGCGACCAGCTCCTCAGCCGTGCGCGGCGCGCGGAAATAGCGATGCGTGAAGCCGCCCCATTCGGTCGGGCAGGTCAGGACGCCCTTTCCATCCGCGCAATCCCGATGCAGCGCGTCGTAGAGCCGGGCGATCATCCGCGCGGTATTGCGGAAGGCAGGATGCTCGGCGATGTTCTTGACGCGCTCGCCATAGATCCAGACCTCGCGGCCGTCGTCGAGACTGGCGAGAAATTCCTTGCCGGTATAGGGCAACGGCGGCGCGTCCGCCGCATCAGAACGCGTCATCAGTGTCACCTCCTGTCCCGCTGCATTGCCGATCCCGATCGGCGTCGGCACAGCTTATAGCGCCGATTTCGGCCCGGCCAGCGGCGGCCTCAGCGCTCGTGCTCGTGGCCGTGCGCGGCGCCGGCATAGGCGCCGATCTCCGGATCGAACGGCGCTTCGCGCCATGCCACACGGCCGCCCAACCCTTCGACCATCGCGGCGATGACATGATCGGCGCGCAGCCGCAGGCGGCTGTCCGCGACCTGTAGCGGCAGATGCCGGTTGCCGATGTGCCAGGCGATTCGCAACAGGTCGCCGGGGCTGTCGGCGGCAATCTCGATGACCGGCTCGGCGGCCGCGCGCACGCGGATGTAGCGACCGTCGTCGAGCTCCAGCCCGTCGCCGTCGGTCAAGTGGTGGGGGCGCGCGAGATCGAGCAGGAACGGCGTGCCGGAATCGGTGACGAGGCGGATGCGGCGGCGATGGCGGTCAAGAAAAGGCAGGCTGACGGCGTCAACCGCCGCTGCGTCCGGCCAATGCCCCCGCGTGTGCACTGCTATTGCCCGCCGCATCGCAATCCCTTCAACTACAACCGCGAGTTTCACCTAGAGAAGCGCCGGCAGCGCTCGGCCGCGCCGGCGCGGAACGAGGCGCAACGGCGGTGTCGCCGTCTTCGCCCGGATCGCTCAGTGATTCGCGCCGCCGCCGCGATCGGCACTTCGCCGGCGCGCTTCCCGGCGCTGTGCGCCCCGCCCTGATATAGGGCTGCGGCGCCTGCCGCGCCATGCCGCACGTCGGGTTCGCTTCCCTCTCGCAATAAGCCGGGGGTTTGCGGTAAAGCTTGGCGTCGCCCCAATAGAAAGGAGGCGGCTCAGTGGTGGAATACACGATCGCGACGGCAGTCGGCTCCGGCGAGAAGGGTTTTGCCGGCGATGGCGGTCCGGCTAGGCTGGCGTTGCTGAACGGTCCGTTCGATCTCGTCTTCGACGTCACCGGTAACCTTTTTTTCGCCGACACGTTCAATCACCGCATCCGCCGCGTCGCGGCGCAAACCGGTATCATCACGACAATCGCCGGCAACGGCGCCGCCGGCTTCGCCGGCGACGGCGGCCCGGCAACCGCCGCCGCGCTGAACGAACCCTACGGCGTCGTCGTCGATCGCGCCGGCAACATCTATACCGCCGATCGCAAGAACGCGTGTGTGCGCCGCATTGATGCCGAGACCGGCGTCATCACGACTTTCGCCGGCACCGGCACGCCGGGCTCTTCCGGCGACGGCGGGCCGGCGTCGCGAGCGGCGCTGGCCGAACCGAACGGCCTCGCATTCGATCCCGCCGAGCGCAACCTCTATATCGCCGACGTCGCCGATCACCGGGTGCGGGTTGTCGATCTGGCGACCGGCATCATTGCGACCTTCGCCGGCACCGGCGCGGCCGAGCACGGCGGCGACGGCGGCCCGGCGCGCGCGGCCCGCATCTTTGGCGCCCGCGCCGTTAAGGTGGCGCCTGACGGCACCGTTTACATCCTCGAGCGCCAGGGCAGCACGCTGCGGCGGGTCGATCGCGCGACCGGCATTATCGAGACGATCGCCGGCACCGGCGCGCGCGGCTATGGCGGCGACGGCGGCCCGGCCGCCGCCGCGGTGTTCGACGCGCCGAAGGAGATGGCGCTCGACCGCGACGGCAACGTGCTTATCGTCGATACGGAGAACCATGCGATCCGCTGTCTCGACCGCGCTCGTGGCAGCATCACGACGATCGTCGGCGGCCATCGCGGCGGCGAGGGCGACGGCGGCCTGGCAAGTAAAGCGGGGCTCGATCGCCCGCACGGCGCCGCCGTCGGGCCGGACGGCGCGATCTATATCGGCGATACCAATAACCACCGCATCCGCAAGGCGGTGCGCGCGAGGTGAGACCGTGAACCTGCGAGCGATTCCTTGTGCGATTGCTGTCATCGCGGCGGCATCGGCATTTTCGTCCATGCCCGCCGCCGCGGCGGCTGCCGGGCTCACCGCGGTGACGACGCCGGGCAGGGGCGATCTGACGATGTGCCGCGATTGGTTCATCTATGATTCGTGCGACACGTACCATCATGTCGCACTGCCTTCCCGCATCGCGGTCGGCGACCAGATCCCGCTGGTGTTCGGTAACAGCGACAAGCAATACGATTTTCGCGTGAGCGGCATTCACCGGCACGGCGACGCCTGCATGATCCTCAGCCCCCACACCGGCGCGCACGACAGTGGCGAGCACATCGCCATCGATCCCTGCAAGCCGGCTCCGGCCTCCACGGCCGCCCGATGAAGCATTCCGGTCGCTGAGGGAGCCGTCGTGGCGATCCGCTCGCCCGTCGTCAACGTCATGGCCAACGCCGCCTTGAAGGCGGCGCGGGGCCTTTTGCGCGATTTCGGCGAGGTCGAACAATTGCAGGTCTCGGTCAAGGGGCCGGGCGAATTCGTCTCGACCGCCGATCTCAAAGCCGAACACACGCTGCGGGCGGAACTCGCCCGCGCCCGCCCCGGCTATGGCCTCTTGTTCGAGGAAAGCGGCAGCAGCGAGGGCAGCGACCGGCATCATCGCTGGATCGTCGATCCGCTCGACGGCACGACCAACTTCCTGCATGGCATTCCGCATTTCGCGATCTCGATCGCGTTGGAGCGCGACGGCGAGATCGTTGCCGGGGCCGTCTACGAGCCGACGCGCGACGAGATGTTCTGGGCCGAAAAGGGTGCCGGCGCCTTTCTCAACGACCGCCGGCTGCGTGTGTCTGCGCGGCGGCGGCTCGACGAAGCGGTGATCGGCACCGGCATCCCCTATCGCGACCGCGGCGACCATGCGATCTATCTCGCGACGCTCGCCCGCGTCATGGCCGCGACGAGCGGCGTGCGGCGATTGGGCTCCGCCGCGCTCGACCTCGCTTATGTCGCCGCCGGCCGCTACGACGGCTATTGGGAATTCGCGACGCAGCCGTGGGACATCGCCGCCGGGATATTGTTGGTACGCGAAGCCGGCGGCTTTGTCAGCGATCTCGCCGGTGGCCAGACGATGCTGACGAGCGGCGATGTCTTGGCCGCCAATGGCCCGTTGCATCTGCCGCTGGCGGCGCTGCTCAAGGAAGCGATCCGAACGGCGGCGCCGAACCCGGCATAACGACGGCCGGGACCGCCAGTCGCGGCCAGATTTCGGTGTGCGCGGCGGCGGCCATCGGCTAATTTGCGCCGATCATCGGCGTCGCGCTTTGCGTTGTCGCGGTGGCGCATCATGGAGCAGGGCCCGCAATGAGTCGCCATGGCTGAGCGCGTCACGGCCGCGCCGGCGGATCGTCGCAGCCCAACGCTCGGCGTGCACCGGGTGGTTGTGCGGATGGCGTTGTTTCTCGCCATCGTCATCGCGCTGGTCGTTGCGCTGGGGCGGCCGTTGATCATCGCGTTCATGGGCAACCCGGCGGTCAACGGCCTGATCCTCGGCATCCTCCTGGCCGGCGTCGGCTACATTTTTCGGCAGGTGCTGCTGCTCGGGCCGGCGAGCGACTGGATCGACAGCTTTCGCGAGCGCCTCGCGGCCCGCGAGCTGACGGCGCCGCCCGGCCCGCCGCCCCGCCTTTTAGGACCGATGGCGCGCATGTTGGGCAGCCGGCAGAGCGGCCGCGTCAGCCTGTCGGCCACCTCGTTGCGCACCTTGCTCGACGGTCTCGCCTCGCGCCTCGACGAGACGCGCGAAACCTCGCGCTACCTGATCGGCGTCGTCATCTTTCTCGGCCTGCTCGGAACGTTCTGGGGCCTGTTGGACACCGTGCGCTCGGTCGGCGGCGTCATCGGCGGGCTCAACACCGCCGGCGGCGATCTGGCGCACGCCTTCGCCAATCTGAAGCATGGTCTGGAGACGCCGCTGCACGGCATGTCGACGGCGTTCAGCGCCTCGCTGTTCGGGCTGGCGAGCAGCCTGGTGCTGGGGTTTCTCGACTTGCAGGCGGGGCAGGCGCAGAACCGCTTTTACAATGATCTTGAAGAATGGCTGTCGACCTACACCCGGCTGTCGGGCGGACCCTTTGGCGACGGCGGCGATGGCTCGATGCCGGCCTACCTGCATGCGCTGCTGGAGCAAACCGCCGACAGCCTGGAAAACCTGCAACGCATCCTGGCACGCAGCGAGGAAGGGCGGATCGCCGCCAACAACATGCTGGCCGGGTTGACCGACCGACTGAGCGTGCTCGGCGAACACATGAAGGCCGGCCAGCTGTTGATGCTGAAACTGGCCGAGAACCAATTGGAGCTGAAGCCGTCGCTGGGCCGGCTCGCCGCCGTCGCGGAGCATTCGCTGGGCCAGGACGACGTCTTGCGCGGGCATCTGCGCAATATCGAGGCCTATGTCGCCCGGCTCACCGAAGACATCGCCGAGGGCCGCGTCCGCAGCGTGCAGGAGGTGCGCCAGGAAATCCGCATCCTCGCGCGCACGATCGCCGCGCTCGCGGAAGAGGGCAGCCGGTAGCCGCGCCCCATGGCGTTAGTGAGAAGCCGCCACCGACGCTCCAGCATCGACATCTGGCCAGGTTTTGTCGATGCCCTGGCGCAACTACTGATCGTCATCATCTTTATCCTGCTGGTATTCACCGCCGGGCAGTTCTTCCTGTCGAACGCGCTGTCCGGCCGCGACAAGGCGCTGAAGCAATTGCAGCAGCAGGTCAGTCAGCTCGGCGACCTGCTGTCCCTGGAGCGGACCGACAACGCCCGGCTCGCCGCCAGCGCTGCCGATTTAAAGGCTGAGCTGAAAGCGACGCTTGCCGAGCGCGATCAGCTCAATGCGCGCATCGGCGAATTGACTGCGCGCGCCGCCACCGCGGAAAAATCGCTGTCGGCGCAGCAAAAGCTGAGCGCTGCGGCGCAGGCTCAGGTCGATACGCTGACCGCCTCGATCGCCGCGCTGCGCCAGCAGCTGGCGCAGATTGCCGCGGTGCTCGACGCCTCGCAGGCCAAGGTCAAGAGCCAGGAGCTGCAGATCGCCGATCTCGGCAAGAAGCTCAACCTGGCGCTCGCCACCAAGGTGCAGGAGTTGGCGCGCTACCGGTCGGAATTCTTCGGCAAGCTGCGCCAGATAATCGGCAAGCGCCCCGGCATCCGCATCGTCGGCGACCGCTTTGTGTTCCAGTCTGAAGTGCTGTTCGCGCCCGGCCAGGCGAACCTAAGCGACGCCGCCAAACAGCAGCTCGATCCGGTGGTCACGACTCTGAAAGAGATCGCCAAGAACATCCCGCCCGATATCAACTGGGTCCTGCAAGTCAATGGCCATACCGATGAGACGCCGATCCACAATGCCCAGTTTGCGTCGAACTGGGAATTATCGGCCGAACGCGCGATCTCGGTCGTGCGCTACATGATCAGCCAGGGCATCCCAGCCGACCGGCTGGCGGCTGCCGGGTTTGCCGACACCGAGCCGCTCGACCCCGCCGACACTCCGGCGGCCTATAAGCGCAACCGCCGTATCGAATTGAAGTTGAGCGAGCACTGACGGACAGCGCTCGGGATTGGCCGACGTCGCCGACATCGACTACCGTTGTCGCCGGCATTTGTGTATAACTCGCGGCGAACCCAACGGAGCGCGGCTGGCCGCCGCCATCTCGCGTTTCCTGAGCCGCTATATTGCCGGCCCCGACGCCGGTGCAACAAGGGATTGGAAACATGGCGCAAGTTGCGCTGCGCAAGGTTGTCAAGAACTTTGACAAGACCCCGGCAGTGCGGGGCATCGACCTCGATATTGCCGATCGCGAGTTTGTCGTGCTCGTCGGTCCGTCCGGCTGCGGCAAGACAACGACATTGCGGATGGTCGCGGGTCTCGAAGAAGCCACATCGGGCGAGATTTACATCGGCGACCAGCTGGTGAATGACGTGCCGCCGAAAGACCGCGACATCGCGATGGTCTTCCAGAATTACGCCCTCTACCCGCACATGACGGTGTTTGAGAACATGGCGTTCGGGCTGCGCCTGCGCCACATTCCGAAACCCGAGATCAAGTCGCGCGTCGAAGACGCCGCGCGCATTCTCGACATCGCCGACCTGTTGCAACGCCAACCAAAACAGCTGTCAGGCGGCCAGCGCCAGCGCGTCGCGATGGGGCGGGCGATCGTGCGCCATCCGAAGGTGTTTCTGTTTGACGAGCCGCTGTCGAACCTCGATGCCAAACTGCGCGTCCAGATGCGCACCGAAATCAAAAAGGTACACCAGAAGGTGACAACGACGACGGTCTACGTCACACACGACCAGGTCGAGGCGATGACCTTGGCCGACCGGGTTGTCGTCATGAACGGCGGCCGCATCGAGCAAATCGGCAGCCCGTACGAGGTATACCACACGCCGCAGACGCGCTTTGTCGCCGGCTTTATCGGCTCGCCGGCGATGAACTTCCTGGCTTGCCAACTGGCGGCCAACGGCAGCGGGCTGACGGTCCGCCTGTCGGAGACGCTGAGCCTGTCGGTGCCGCAGGAGCGCACCGAGCGTTACCGTCCGCATGTCGGGCGCGAACTGGTCTTTGGCCTGCGGCCCGAAGACCTGATCGAGAAGCGCAGCGACGGCTTGCCGCCGGGCTGCGCCGCCTTCGAGGTGCTGCTCGATGTCGTGGAGCCGATGGGCATGGAGACGATGGTCTATTTTGTCGTCAACGGGACCGAGGTGTGCGGCCGCGTCAACCCTGCCGCCGCCGGCAATGCCGGCGAGCGGATGCCGCTTGTTGCCGACATGAACCACATGCACCTGATCGATCCGCGCACCGACCAAGTGCTATAGGCGGCGCCTGTCTTCCGCGCCAGGGGCCGCGATGCACGTGCAGGATAAGGTCGTCGCGATTACCGGCGCGGCGCGCGGGCTGGGACAGGAATTCGCCCGCAGCCTTGCCGCCGCTGGCGCGAAAATCGTCGCTGGCGATGTGAACGATTGCGGCGAGACGCTCGATCTCGTGGCCGCCGCCGGCGGCAGCGGCATCGCCGCGAGGCTCGATGTAACCGATGCCGACGCCTGCCGCGCGATGATCGAGGAAGGAGTGCGCGCTTTCGGTCGCCTCGACGCGCTCGTCAACAATGCCGCGCTCTACGGCGCCCTGCACGGCGGCCGCTTCGATGCGATCGCCGAGACCGAGTGGGATGCGGCGATGGCGGTCAACGTCAAGGGCATCTGGAACTGCTGCAAGGCGGCGGTGCCGGCGATGCGGCAGGCCGGCGGCGGCAGCATCGTCAACATTGCTTCGCTCGCGGCGACCTATGGCATGCCGTTCGGGCTGCATTACACGACGTCGAAAGCCGGGGTGATCGGCCTCACGCGCGGTCTGGCGCGCGAATTGGGACGCGACCGCATCCGCGTCAACGCCCTGGCGCCAAGCGCCGTCGTCACCGAGGGCACCCGTGAATTCTTTGCGGGCCGGCTCGATCGCGCGCTCGAAACGATCAAGATGGGGCAAACAATCCAGCGCAACCTGATGCCGGAAGACCTCGTCGGGACTGTCATGTGGCTCGTTTCCGACGCGAGCGGTTTCGTGACCGGCCAGACGATCGCGGTCGACGGCGGCACGGTCATGCTGTGACCGCGAGGCTTGGCGGCAAGGCCGCGCTGATCGCCGGCGCCGGCGGCGGCATCTGCCGTGCCATCGCCCTCGCCTTTGCCCGCGAGGGCGCGGCCGTTTTGTGCGCCGATGTCGACGCCGAAGCGGCTGGCGAAACGGTCCGGCTCGTCGCAGCGGCGGGCGGCCGCGCGCTGGCGCAGCACTGCGACGTCGCGAGCGAGGCGGCGACCGAAACAGCCGCCGAGGCGGCGCAGCGCGGGTTCGGCCGGCTCGATATCCTGGTCAGCGGCGCCGCACCCTACGACCCGAGCGGCAGCGTGCTCGAGGTCGGCCTTGCCGACTGGCAGCGCGTCCTTGACATCAACCTGACCGGCGCGTTCCTGTTGTCGCGCGCCGCCTTGCCGCGGATGATCGCCGGCGGCGGCGGTTCGATCATCTTCATCGCCTCGCAACTGGGGCGCGTCGGCAGCGCCGGCCGCGCCGCCTATTGCGCGACCAAAGGCGCGCTGATCCAGCTTGCCAAGGTCATGGCGATCGACCACGCAGCACAAAACGTGCGCGTCAATACACTGTCGCCGGGCGCGGTCGAGACCGAGCGGCTGCTTCGGCGTTACGGCTCGTTCGCCGCAGCAAACCAGGCGCTCGGCCCGAAGCACCTGACCGGGCGCCTCGGTCGCCCGGATGAGATTGCCGAGGCGGCGGTCTTTCTTGCTTCCGACGCCGCCAGTTTTGTAACCGGCAGCGATCTCCTCGTCGACGGCGGCTATACTGCGATCTGAAACCGCGTGAACGCCGCGTTCAGAAACGGCGTTCCTTTTCGGCCGCGAAAGCGGTCAGCGCCTCGGTCAGCCGATCGATCTCGTCATCGAGCCGCTGCACGTAAAGCGAGCCGCGCTGGCGCAACTCGTTGGCGCTCAAGTGCTGCAACGAGGCGGTCAACGCGCATAGCTGGACGCCGCCGAGTTGGCCGGCGGCGCGCCGCAGCGCGACCAGGCCGTGAGTAAAGGCGGCCTTGTCCGCCGCCGTCGCGGCGACTGCGATGCGCTCCATGATATGAGCGGCATCAAGGCGAAAGGCTTCGATCAGCTCGTTGAGGAACCGCTCGTCGCCGCCGAGCGCCTGCAAGCCTTCGAGCGCCCGCGCATCGACCGCGGCGGCGTCGGGCGCGAATTTCGGATGCGCGGCAATCGGCGTGATCTGCGCCGGATCGCGCCGCAGCGGGTCCGCCGCGGGGCTGGTCTGTCGTCGCGGCGGGCGCGCCGGCGCCTCGGCTTCGGGCGACGGCGGCGGACGCTCGGGCGCCAGCGGCAGCGCATCGAGGGCATTGGCAATCAAGGCGACGCTCGGCGGCGCCGGGATGATGCCGTCGAGCCCGCCGTCATCGACGGTAAGGAGGCCGGCAATCTGCCCGGCGTCCGCGATGAGCAAGACAAACGGCGCATGGACGCCGAGCCTGGCGGCCTGATGCGCAACCCCTAAAGCCCACAACAGCCGGTCGCGGCCGTCAATGACGACGACCGCGCGCTTCGCCTCACCCGCAACGGCAAGCTCGGCAATCGCCTGGTCGGCATCGGCGGGCCAGCGCGGCTCGCTGTTCCATGCGGCAAGGGGCGCCGCCAATTCGTCGGCGAGGTCGCGATCCTCGGTCATAATCAGCACGGCGCGGCCGTCGAGGTCGAGGGCCGGCGTCGACGCACCTTCCTCGACCGCCAGCGGCAGCTGCACCAAAAGCCGAGTGCGCTCGCCTGCGACGCGATCGAGCACGAACGAGCCGCCCGCCGTGGCAGCGAGTTTGCGGATCAGCCGCAGCGCGAGCGGCTCGCCATCCGCGCCGGTGTCGCTCTCCTCACCGCTCTCGACGCGCAGATCGAGGCGGATGCGATCCCGATCGCGCGGGCCGGCATCGATCATGAGCCGCACGGGGCGCGACGGCGCGGCGGCAATCGCGTGCTCGGCGAGGCCGCGGACGATGCGCGCCAGCACCTGGGCGTGGCCGCGCAGCCGGTTTGGCAGATGGGGGGCGATGCGCCACCGCAGCGCGATGCCGCGCTCGGCGGCATCGGCCTGTAGCGGCGCCAGGCGGCGTCGGATCAGAGAGCGCAGCTCGAAGGTCTCGACCGGTGCCGCGAATGTGCCGGTTTCGAGCGCGGCGAAATCGAGAACGTCGGCGATCGACGCCGCCCCGGGGAACACGCGGGCGGCGGCGGGGCCGATCAGGGACCCCGAAATCGCCAGCAGCATGCGGCGTCGGTCCGCCTCGGCAGCTGCCGCAGCGCTGCGGGCCGCCGCGAGGCGGCGCGCTGCCTGGGCGATCGGCACCGGCAATGCGACGAGGGCAAGCAGCAGTCCCGCCGCCAATGTCGGCTGCGCTCGCCACGCCGCAGTGGAAACCGCGACCGCGGCAAATCCAATGACCGCGGTCAGCGCCGCGCTCAGCAGCGCCGCCACGCCAAACCGCAGTCCGACGCAAAGCACGACGATGAGATAAAGAGGAAACCAGCCGGCGGCCCGGCTGCCACCGAAATGCAGAAAGACCGAAAGCAGCAAGAGGTCGCAGACCGTCGCCGCAAGCCGGCGGGGCCGCGATGACGGCCACAGGATGACGCAGAGCAGCAGCGTCCAGGCAAAAACCAGCTCCAAGGCTGCGACCGCAACGCAGTCGGCGCTGGCCCGCTCGCCGGCGCCGAGCGCCGGCAGCATCAGCGCATAGCCGAACATCAGCACCGCCACGACAATGCGCAACGCGGCCTGCTCGGCTTCCCCGCCGGCGTCGCGCGCCGATGCAGCGAGCCGGCGCAACCCGGAGAGCACGGCGGCGAGACCCGCTCCCGCCGGCGCCACGACCAGCAGCGCGACCAGCGCGCTGGCGTCGATTGGCCGCCACTGCTGGGGATCGGTCAACGCCGCCAACGCAACCGCAATCGGCGCCGCCGCGCCGGCCAGCGACAGTCCGATCGCCACCGCCGCCGGGCCCCAATCGCCGCTGTCCGTCGTCACCGCGCCGGTGCGCGCGCCAGCGTCCCACCGGACGGGTCGATCAAACGGGCTGGCAGCCGGGTCGGCCAAGCCGGGAGCCTATGCCTGCCCGACCGCGCGAACCTCGCCGCCGGCCATCTGCAGCAGCGGCTGCGAGCGTTCGCGCGGAAAGGTCACGGTGACCGTCGTGCCGATGCCCTTGGTGCTGACAATCGTCAGCGAGCCACCATGCAATTCGGTCAAGCCGATCGCCAGCGGCAGGCCGAGACCGGTACCATCGTGCTTGCGCGCCCAGGCGCTTGCGACCTGGCCGAACCGGGTCATCGCCAGCTGGATTTCGGCGGCGTCCATCCCGATGCCATGATCGACGACGGCGATCGCGACGGCGCCGCCGACATTGCGCAGCACGATCTCGACCTTGCCGCCGGCATGGCTGAATTTGATCGCGTTGACGAGCAGGTTCAGTACGATCTGCTTCAATTTGCGGGGGTCGGCAAACAGCGGCGGGATCGTTCCTTCACGGCGGATCGAAATGCGGACGTCGCTCGCCCGCGCCTTGGCTTCGGCGAGTTGCACCAGATCGGCGATCGTTTTGGCCGGGTCGAGGATTTCTTCAGACAAATCCAGCTTGCCGGCTTCAAGCTTCGACACGTCGAGAATGTCGTTGATAAGACCCAGAAGATGCTCGGCGCTGGCCAGAATGTCGCGGGCATAGCCGACATACTTCGCGGTGCCGATCGGCCCGAGCATCTCGCCGGCGATGACCTGCGAGAAGCCGATGATCGCGTTCAATGGCGTGCGCAGCTCGTGGCTCATATTGGCGACAAACTCGGTCTTGCTGCGGTTGGCGAGCTCGGCCTGCTCCTTGGCGGTGACCAACTCGCGCTCGGCGCGCTTGCGCTCGGTGATGTCGACAAACACCGTCACGACCATGGTCTCGTCGGCATCGCCGGCCTCGAACAGCGCCTTTGTGATTAACAAGACGCAGGGATTGCCTTTGCGATCGACAATCTCCTCCTCGGCCGGTGCCAGCACTGCCTTGCCGGTGCCCAACCGCTCGTCGGCCTCCATGATGATGCGCGCCAGCAGCCCGCCATGCGCCTCGTCTGGTCGCTTGCCGATCAACCGGCTGGTCGGCGCGCCGACAAATTTGGCGAACATCCGGTTGGCCAGCAGATAGCGTCCATCGCGGCCGGTGACACAAATCATGCGCGGAATGACATCGATGAGCCGCAGCAGCGTCTCGTAGGGGTGCCGCGCGCCTTCCGGGAAGGAGCGGTCGGGAGCGCCGTTCGCGACGCCGTCGACACTGTTGGCCGGCGCCGCCGCTGCGACCGGGCGGCGATGCAATTGACCGCCGACGCGCAGGCGGAACTCGCGCGCATCTACCGGGACGAGGAGATGGTCGGCTGCGCCGGCCTCGCGCGCCCGCTCGATGCCGTCGAGATCGGCGTCCGAGCCGACGACGATAACCGGGACGCCGGCACCATTCGGCTGCGCCCGCAGCCGGCGGATGATATCCGCGCCATCGCCGTCCGCTCCCGCCGCTGCGAGCAGCACCAGATCGGGCACTCGCGCCGCACAAAAGGCGAGAGCCGGCTCAGCCTCGGTAAAGCTCTCGACCCTCGTCTGACCGTCGAGGGAAAGTGCCAGCCGTTCAAGGATCTTCAGATTGGTAACGCTGTCATTGACGATGACGACCAGCTGCGAAGCCACTCCCACCCCACCCTAGGTTCGACTACCAGTGTATGCGATCCCGTGCCGACACCCGCAATGCGTGCGACGCCGTGTCGAAAACCCACTATTTTTCAGGCGATTGGCATGCACTATCTGGGCTGCGCAGCGACCTGAGGGCCGGCGTGGGGCGGTGCTGATTCGTCACGGTGCTCGTCGCGCGGCATGCGGCGCACCGCCGCGGTCGTCCGGTGAAAATCCGCGCCGGGTGCCGACGCCGGCTCAGGGCGCCGGGCAGACCAACCTCGAAGCGACCTGCGACAGCAGCACCGGATCGCGCGGCCGATCGGCGCATTGCGCGTTGTATCGGCCGACGGCCGCATTGTAGCGCGCGACGGCGGCCGAGAGGTCGCCGGCGACCGGCCCGGTCGAGCGCTGGAAGAGTGCGTCGCGCCGAGCGAGCTGCTGGCGGAATTGCGCGACCGCCTCGGGGTTATCGACGTCGATCGTCGCCCGCTCTTGCTGCAGTTGCGCGCCGATCCGCGACAACTCCGCCTGCAGCGCGTCATAGGCGTGCCGCTTCGCCGCCATGTCGGCGCCAAGCGTGCCCAGATCGCGGTGCAGGCATAGACACTGGGCGATCGCGGCGGCTTCCCCCGACGCAGGCGGCGCCGCTGCCGCTGCGGAGGGCGCCGCCGGCGGATACGGCGGTGCCTGCGCCTCCGCCGACGGTCCCGCCGCCAGCCCGACGATCACGGCTCCCACCGCGATGCCCCACGCCACCGTCAGCCGCATCCATCCTCTCCCGCGCCGCGCGCAACCGACCGCGCCCGCTGAGCTTATATCAGGTGCCGGACCATGAATGCTTCCGGTTCTTGGCGAGGCCAGATCCGACCGTCTCCGCACAACCGGGCCACGCCCGTGCGGCTGCTCGTGGGCGCGCGCCGCGGCCTAGCGCGCCATAAGGACCGGCATCGTCGCCTCCATGATCAGGTGGCGGGTGGCGCCGCCGAAGATCATCTGTCGGATGCGGCTTTGCGTATAGGCGCCCTTCAGCATCAAATCGGCGCCCGCGGCCTGCGCCTCTTTCAGGAACGATTCGCCCTGCGCTTTCTGGCGGCCGACGGCGGTGCGCAGGCTGACATTGAGGCCGTGCGCTTCCAGCGTGCGGGTGAGTTCGTCGCCGGTCGGGCCGGGTTCGGGCATATGCTGCGGCGCGACCGCAACGACGACGACCTGCCGCGCCTGCTGCAGAAACGGCATGCCGAGCGCCACGGTCAATGCCGTCTCGGTGCTTCCGTTCCAGGCAATCGCGATCGTGTCGCCGATCTGCGGCGGCACGTTTTTCGGCACCATCATGACCGGACGGCCGCTTTCGAACAGTGCGTCCTCAAGCGTCGCCTCGGCGATCGAAGCGAGCTTTTCCGGCTGCTCGACGATGATCAGGTCGTAGACCCGGCCGGTCATGCCGACGACGGCGTTCTGTCGCCCGTCCTCCTCGCGCCACGAGGCGGAAGGACCCTGATAGCCGGGCGCCGCCGCCCGGATCGGCACGCCATGCGCGGTCATGAAGTCGCGGAACAGGCGGCGCGCCTGGTCGCGCCGCTCGTGACCCTCGCGCTCCAGCGTGCGATCGACTTCGGAGGAGATCGAAAACCCCATCTCGCCGCCGAACACGACCGCATATTCGGTGGTCAGGCTGTGCAGCCCGACGATGTGGCTGCCGAACCGGCGCGCCACAAGCAGCGCCGCTTCGAGGACCGGGCCGGCATTGCCGTCGCCGATCACTGCCAGCAGATTTTTCATGCTCCGCCCTGCTCCAAGAAAGCGCCGGCGCAACGCCGCCCGCGCATTTGCGGCATCATACAGGTTTGTCGCGCCGCTTGCGAGCGCGCCCCGGCATACCGGTCGATCGCTGCCGCAACCGGCACGGCTCGACGGCTAGTTGGCCGCCGATTAAACTCGCGGGCCGCTTCGCGAGGAAAACGGATGCCCGATATGCAGCGCAGAACCTTCATCGCCGCCGCCGCGTCGCTCGTCGCGGCACCCCGGCTCGCGCGCGCCGCTGCCCTCGATTCCGTCAAGTTCGGCACCGACTGGAAGGCCGAGGCCGAGCACGGCGGCTACTATCAGGCGATCGCCACCGGCATCTACCAACGCCACGGGCTCAAGGTCGATCTGCAGCCGGGCGGGCCGCAGGTCAACCATTCCGAGCTGCTGGCGGCGGGCGTGCTCGATTTCAACGTCGCCTCCAATTCCTTCATCCCGCTCAACTACATCCACGAAAACATCCCGATGGTCGCAGTGGCGGCGATGTTCCAGAAGGATCCTTCGGTGCTGATCGCGCATCCCGGCCAGGGTGACACGTCATTCGCCGCCCTCAAGGGCAAGCCGATCATGATCGGCTCCGACACGCGCGTTACCAGCTGGCTGTTTCTGAAGCAGAAATTCGGCTATACCGACGCTCAGATCCGCCCCTATGCGTTCAGCGTCGCACCGTTTCTCGCCGATCCCAAGGCGATCCAGCAGGGCTATCTGACGAGCGAGCCGTTCACGATCGAGAAGGTGGGCGTGAAACCGGTTGTGCTGTTGCTCGCCGACGCCGGCTATTCGAGCTATGGCGGGCTGATCGCGACCTCGCAAAAGCTCGCGCATGGGAAACCCGACCTCGTGCGGCGCTTTGTCAATGCCAGCATCGAGGGCTGGTACAGTTTTCTGTACGGCGATCCGAAACCGGCCAATGCGCTGATCAAGCGCGACAACCCCGAGATGACCGATGCGCTCCTCGCCTATGGCCGCGCCAAAATGAAGCAGTACGGCATCATCGACAGCGGCGATGCGAAAAAGCTCGGTATCGGCGCGATGACTGTGGCGCGCTGGCACGATTTCTTCGCCACGATGGCAAAGGCCGGCCTTTATCCGCAGGACATGAAGTGGCGCGAAGCCTTTACGCTCGATTTCGTCGACAAGAAGGTCGGCATGAAGACGTAACCGGCGGCGCACATCAATCCCTAGCGTAGGGGTTCTGGCCCTTGCGCAGCATCAGGCGGATCGGCGTGCCAGGCAGCTCGAACTCGTCGCGCAGCGCGGCGACGAGATAGCGGCGGTAGCTGTCCGGCAACTCGCCGGGTTTTGACGCGAACAGCGCAAAGCTCGGCGGTCGGGTATTGACCTGCGTCACGTAGCGCAGGCGCAGCCGGCGGCCGGCGACAAGCGGCGGCGGATGCCGCTCCTGCGTCTCTGCCAGCCAGCGGTTGAGCGCGGCGGTCGGGACGCGGCGGTTCCACACGGTGTCGGCCGCGAAGATCGCCTGCATCAGCCGGTCGAGGCCCATTCCGGTCAACCCTGACACCGGCACCAGCGCGATGCCGCGCAGCTGCGGCAGCGCCTCGTCGAGCCGCTCCCGCAACGCTTCGATCTTTGCTTTCGTATCGCTTACAAGGTCCCATTTGTTGGCCGCCAGCACCAGCGCGCGGCCCTCCTCGGCGACCAGGTTCGCGATCGTCAAATCCTGCCGGTCGAGGCCCTCTACCGCATCGAGAACCAGCACGACGGCTTCGGCAAAGCGCACCGCGCGCAGACTGTCGCCGACCGAAAGTCTCTCCAGCCGCTCCTCGATGCGCGCGCGGCGTCGCATGCCGGCGGTGTCGATGAGGCGGATGGCGCGCCCGGCCCAGCGCCAGTCGAGCGCGACCGCGTCGCGGGTGATGCCGGGTTCGGGTCCGGTCAAGAGCCGCTCTTCGCCGACGAGGCGGTTGACCAGCGTCGATTTGCCGACATTCGGCCGGCCGACGATCGCGACGGTAAAGGACATGGCCCGACGAAGAAAGCGCGCCGCCGCTGCTCCGATGCGGCGGCTAGCGATATGCGGTTAGATTTGCCTCGTCGGTCAAAACGTAAAGGGTGTTGCCCGCGATGACCGGCTCAACATAAGCGGCATCGGCAAGCTCCCGGTGGCCGACGATCTTGCCGGTTTCCGCCGACAGGGACATCGCCTCGCCGTTCGACGACACCGCGATCAGCCGGTCGCCGCCGAGCACCGGCCCGGTCCAATAGATCGGGCCGGACTGCGCCTTCGCGTCCTTAAAGCGCGGCAAGCGTTGCAGCCAGCGAATCTTGCCCTCCTTGCGGGTGAGGCAGACCATCGTGTTGTCGTTTGCCAGCATGAAGAGATAGTCGCCGACCGACCACGGACCGCTGCTGGTGCCGATCTGCTGCTCCCAGACGCGCTCGCCGGTGCGCAGATCGATCGCCGCCGTCAGGCCGCTGTGGCTGGTCGCGAACACCAGGCCACGGTCGATAATCGGCCGGCCGCGGATGTCGGCGAGGGCAGCGATCGCGTTGACGTCGCGCACCGCGGCCAGGTTGCTCACCCACAGCGCCCGCCCGTTGTCCGTGGTCAGCGCATATACTTCGCCCGAGCTGTAGCCGACCACGACGACTTCGGCGGCGACCGCCGGGCTGGCGCCGCCGATCAGGTCGGCGGTCTCCGGAATGCCGCTGTGCGACCACAACGCGCGGCCGTCGTCGGTTGCCACGACGTCGAGCCGGTTTTCGACGGTGACGGTGAACACCCGCCCCTGAGCGACGGTCGGCGGCGCGTGCACCGGCGCGCTGACGCTCTTGCGCCAGATCACTTTGCCGTTCGCCGGATTGAGCGCCAGCACCTCGGCAAAGCCGGTGGCGACATACAGCCGGCCCTGCCAGAAGCACGGCCCGCCGCCGAAGGCGTTGCCCCGCTGGCCTTTCGGGGTCAGATCGACCTGCCAGAGCTGCTTCCCGGTCGCCGCATCGAGAGCGCTGACCTGGACGCCGCCATCCATCGCATAGACCCGCCCGCCGACGATCACAGGCGGCGCCAGCACCCGCGTATAATTGGAGGAGCCTTCTCCGACGCTGGTCTGCCAAGCCTGCGCCAGCCGCCGCGGCAGCGCGGGATGCCCCATCGCATGCGTGGTGTTGCCGCCGGGCTCCGGCCAGGCGGGAACGGCCGCGGCCGGCGGCAGTACGACCGGGACACCGGCGAGCCGCGGATCGGCCTCGAGCTCGTTGCCGATGCCCAAGACCGGCAGCCGGATGCCGGGGACCGGCTCTTTTTTGTCGCCGCCGAGAAAATCGAACCAGCTGCATCCGGCGGTGCCCGCCGCCAGCAGCAGCGCCGCAAAATCGCGTCGTTTCATTGCCCCCTTCTGGGTCGCCCGCCCCCCGACGGGTGTGATGTTTCGGCTGATGACCTATGGTTTGAGCGCTGCGGCCATTTCGGTCGCATACGCGCGCAGCCCCTGCGGCGCCGCGAGATCGTCCGCCAGTTGCCGATAGATTTTCAACGCGCCGGCGCGGTCGCCCGCTTCGAGCTTTGCTGCTGCGGCCAGGTTGAGGGCGCTCGGACGCCACGGATTGCCGGCGGCAGTCAGCGGCGCCAGTCGCATGATAACGGTTTGCGGGTTTTCGCTCGACGGCTCGTGCATGACCGACAGCAGCACGGCAAGATCGCGGAAGTTGCGGCCGATTCCCGGCGACCCGGCGATCTTGTCATACAGCGCGACGGCCGCCTTCTCGTCGCCGCCCTTGGCAAGGAGCTCGGCGCGCTCGAACTCGGCCGGCACGACATAGCCGCCGCCGTGCTGCGCAAGTATCGCGAACTGCTTTGCCGCGTCGGCGGTCTTGTCGGCGCGCAGCAGCGCCACCGCCTCGGAATATTGCAGGCCCTGGGCACGGCGCTCAGCCGCCAGATGGTTGCGCCAGCCGACAATCCCGCCGGCGATGACAAGCGCCACGACGACAGCGGCGATGACGTACCTGCCGTAGCGTGCCCACAGCTTAAGCAGGTTTTCCCGGCGAAGCTCGTCTTCGATTTCGCGAAAAATGTCGCTCACAGCGGCTCCGAGCGCGCCCGCCACGGCGCAATACACAACGTGCCACGCCCGATAGATAGGGGCGGCGCGGCGCGGCACCATATCCGCTCGGCCCCGGCGACGCAAATCGCTGGGGCGGGCGGCGGCGGCAACCGGTCGCAGCGTTTTGCCGCGGCCGTGCCGGGGTAAGACGGCTGGACGCTGCGCCGGAAATGGTCAAAATGATGACAGTGCAACGAAACACGGTCGGCGCATGATCGGCAACAGCGCGACGGTGCTGCCTCTGAGGGATCACCGCGCCTCGCGACGCACGCTCTATTTCACGCGCGGTGAACTGAACCAACTGCTCGGCCTCTACAGCCGCAATGTCGCGCGCGGGGTCTGGCGCGATTATGCGATCGACCACCGCGACGGGCAGGCGTTGTTCTCGGTCTTCCGCCATACCCACGAGAGCGCCGCCTATACGATCGTCAAATCGCTGGGACAGAGCGCCGCGCAGGCGCCCGGCGAGGCGGTGTTCCTTGTGCTGAGCGGCCGCCAGCGCCTGCACATCGGCAACACGCTGGCCGAGGCGCTCGAATATTTCCGCGCCAAGCTCAGCGTGATACCCGGCGCGCGGCGCTGATCTCAAGCGGCGGCGCTGCCGGCACCGAGAAATTCGAGGGCGGCGGCGACGCCGCCCGCGCGATGCGGAATCCCCGCGCGGTGCAGCCCCATCTCAACCCCGCACAGCGTGCCGCACAGCATCAGATCGTTGAAATGGCCGAGATGGCCGATGCGGAAGACCTTGCCGCGCAGCTTGCCGAGGCCGGTGCCGAGCGACAGGTCAAAGCCGTCGAGGATGATCTGGCGCACCCGGTCGGCATCGTGGCCCTCCGGCATCACGACGGCGGTCAGCGAACTCGAATATTCGCGCGGATCGGCGCACAACACGTCGAGCCCCCAGGCGGCGACGGCCCGCCGCGTCGCCTCGGCGTGGCGATCGTGGCGGCGGAACACCGCCGGCAGCCCCTCCTCATCGAGCAGCATCTTCAAGGCTTCGCGCAGCCCGAATAACAGGTTGGTCGACGGCGTATAGGGGAAGAAACCGGTCTGGCCGGTCTCCGCCATCGCCTGCCAGTCCCAGTAGGAGCGCGCCAGCTTCGCCGTTTTTGCCGCCGCCATCGCCTTGTCCGAGACCGCGTTGAAGCCGAGGCCGGGCGGCAGCATCAGCCCCTTCTGCGAGCCGGCCACCGTCACATCGACCCGCCATTCGTCGTGCCGGTAGTCGAGCGAGGCGAGCGAGGAGATCGTATCGACCATATATAGGGCCGGGTGCCGCGCCCGGTCGATCGCGGCGCGAATATCCGGAATGCGGCTGGTGACGCCGGTCGAGGTTTCGTTGTGCACGACGCACACCGCCTTCACCCGATGCTCGCGGTCGGCGGCGAGCTTTTCCTCAACCTGCGCCGGATCGACGCCGTGTCGCCAGTCGCCCGCCACAAACTCGATATCGAGGCCGAGCCGCGCCGCCATCTGCCGCCACAATGTCGCGAAATGACCGGTCTCGAACATCACCACCCGGTCGCCGGGCGACAAGGTGTTGACAAGCGCCGCTTCCCACGCGCCGGTGCCCGAGGAGGGGTAGACGACGACGGTGCCATCGGTCTGAAACACGCGCCGCATGCCGGCAACGACTTCCTTGCCGAGCTCGGAGAATTCGGGACCCCGATGGTCGATCGTCGCAAACGCGATCGCGTGCAGCACGCGCTCCGGCACATTGGTCGGGCCGGGGATCTGCAGAAAATGACGGCCGGTGTGGATCGGGAGATTGCGCATCGACATGCTCCTGGGCGGGCGAGAGGCATCCTGTCAGCCGGCTTGGCGGCGCGCCGGAAAGCTGACCGGCTCCTCGATGCCGGCCGGATCCTCGTGGATGATGATCTCGGCGTGCGGGAAGGCGTGCCGCAGCTGCGCCTCGACCTCATCGGAAATCTCATGCGCGCGCAACAGGTTCATCGCGCCATCCATCTCCAAATGCAGCTGGATGAACGCGGTCGGGCCGGCGACACGGGTGCGGATGTCGTGCACGGCGATGACATCGGGGTGGCTCTCGGCGATGACGCGAACGCGCGCCCGCTCGTCGTCGGGCAGTTCGCGGTCCATCAGCTGGGTCAGCGACAGCAGCGTGATCTTCACCGCACCGTAAATGATCCACATGCCGACTGCCGCGCCGAACAGCGGGTCGAGCAGCGGGACGCGATAGACGCCGCCGATCGAGAGCGCCGCAATGACGCCGAGGTTCAGGAGGATGTCGCCGCGGTAGTGGAGTTCGTCGGCGCCGACCGCCAGAGATCCGGTGCGCTTTACGACATGCCGCTGATAGGCGACGAGGCCGACGGTGACGACGATCGCAAAAACCATGACCGCGATGCCGGCCGGCGGGTGCTGCACGGCTGCCGGCTCGGCGAGCCGCCGCGCCGCCTCGAACATCAACAGGACGGCGCTGCCGACGAGAAAGGCTGACTGCCCGAGTGCCGCCAGCGGCTCGGCCTTGCCGTGGCCAAAGCGATGCTCGCGATCGGCCGGCGTCGCGGCATGCCGCACCGCCAGCAGGTTGACGAGCGAGGCGGCGGCATCGACCAGCGAATCGACAAGGCTCGCCAGGAGCGCCACCGAGCCGGTGCCGATCCAGGCGGCAAGCTTTGCCGCGATCAGGATCACGGCGACCGTGAGCGACGCCCAGGTCGCGCGCCGCCGGAGCGCGATCCCGGCGGCGCGGCCGCTTTCCGAATTGCTCACGGGAACAGGCGCTGTTTCAGCCATTGCCCGCCGTCGCGCACGAACACGGTGCGGTCATGCAGCCGGTGCGGCCGCTCCTGCCAAAATTCTATCCGCTCCGGCCGGACGCGGAAGCCGGACCAACGCGCCGGGCGCGGCACCGCCTCTCTCTCGGCGTAGCGCCGCGCGACGTCGGCAAAGCGGCGCTCCAATTCGTCGCGGTCGGCGAGCGGCCGCGACTGGTCGGAGGCCCAGGCGCCCAATTGGCTGTCGCGCGGCCGCGAGGCGAAATAGGCGTCGGCCTCGGCGTCGGAGACCGGCGCGACGGCGCCCTCGACGCGCACCTGGCGCGCCAGCGATTTCCAGTGCATTGCCAGCGCCGCCTGCGGATTGGCTGCCAGTTCCTCGCCCTTGCGGCTGTCGAGGTTGGTGTAGAACACGAATCCGTGCGCGTCGGCTCCCTTCAGCAGCACGGCGCGCAGCGACGGGCGGCCGTCGGGCGTTGCGGTCGCCAGCATCGCCGTTTCGCCCAATGGCTCGCTCTGCATCGCCAGCGCAAACCAGCGGGTGAACGGCGCAAACGGCTCGTCCTCGGCGATGGCGTCGAACGCGATCCGGTCGGTCATTGGCCCCTGGTGTCGGCGACGACGCGGGCGCGTCGCAACGGCGCGGCCGGCGCCCGGATCTCGGCGACAAGCTCGGCCAGCGTCACCCGCATCGCCGCCGCCTCGGCCTTGACGATGCGCTCCATCGCCGGCGCCACCTGCCGCTGCCACGGCGCCAGCGGCTGCTGGTGCCAGTTGCCGGCGAGCGGCAGGCCAAGCGCCTCGTAAAGATCGTGCAATGTCGCGCTGTGCGGGTCCCAGGCGAGTACCCAGGCACCGTCCTGGGTGGGCGCCGTAAAGCCGGCCTGCGCGAGGATCTGCAGATGCTCGTCGACGACCGAGGTCGCGGCGCCGAGTTCGCCCGCCAGGTCTGCTGTCGAACAGCGCAGGCCGCGCCGCTGCGCCCGTGCCAGCGCGGCCAAGAGCGCCAGCGCGAAACCGAGCCGGACGCCGCCGGCGGAGAGATGCACCAGGCGCTCATCAACCCGCCAGGTCGGCAGGTTGGCCGCGACCACGGCGCCGAGCAGCACCGCATTCCACGACACGTACATCCAGAGAAGAAAGATCGGGATCGCGGCGAGGGCGCCATAGACGGTCTGGTAGAACGACGTCGAGCTGATATAGATGGCAAAGCCGATCTTCAGCAATTCGATCGCGAGCGCCGCCACGGTCGCGCCCAACAGCCCGTCGCGCCAGCGCACCGCGCAGTTCGGAATGAGGCAATAGAGCAGCGTGCAGGCGATCAGCTCCAACGCGAACGGCACGATGCGCGCGACGAAGTGCCACCAGCCGCTTGTCAACTGCACCAGCATCGCCGGGTTGATCCCCGCATGCCGCGCCGCGGTGTCGAGCCAGGTCGACAGCGTCAGGCTCATGCCCATCATGAGCGGCCCCAGCGTGATCAGCGTCCAATACGCCAGCACCCGCTGCACCCATGGCCGCGGCGTCATGACCCGCCACAGCGCGTTGAGCCGGTCCTCGACGGTGACCATCAGCAAGACGCCGGTGCCGGCGATGCCGATCATGCCGATTGCGGTCGCCTGCATCGCCGAGCCGGCGAGAAGCTGAAACCACCGCGCCGCCTGCTCGCTGATCTGCGGCACGAAATTGCGAAACACAAAGCGCAGCAGCTCATCTCGCGTCGAGGCGAAAATCGGGAAGGCCGACAACACGCCGAGGCCGACAACGCCGAGCGGCACCAGCGATACGAGCGTCGTGTAGGAAAGCGCGCCCGCGGCGGCAAAGCAGCCGTCGTGGTTGAAGCGATGCAGCGCATAGCGGCTGAAGGTCCACACCGCCGCCAGCCGGCGACGCAGCGCCCAGCCGCTGCCGGCGCCGTGCAAGACGCGGGCACGCTCCCGCGTAAAGCGGTTGTCGATGGGCCGCATGCGCTCCCTATATGGCGGATCCTGGCGGCGGAACAAGCGGCACGGTGGGCGCGGCCGCAAGACCACAAGCACATGCTCGAAGGCCTGCGCAGGGCTGGCTGGGAGCGATAATCCTCCGGGCAGTTTGGCGTCTGGGCTCAGGAACCGACCAGCGGGTTCACCACAGTCAGCCCGGCGAAGCGGCCGAAATCGCGGTCGGCCGACCACAATTCGTGCACGCCGTGCTGCCGGCACAGCGCCGCTACGCGCGCGTCATGAACCTGCGCGCCGGCGACCCGAGCGTCGACCATCAATGCCCGCAATGCCGGCCAATGCATTGGGGTTTCGGTCAACAGCACGAGCGTCGGGGATTCGAGCCACGCGTCGACCTGGGCGAGTGCCCGGTCGAGCGGTGTCGGCGGCGCGTAAATGCGCGGGTGGGTCGCGCTGTCGCCAGCGGCCCGGCGCAAGCCGCGATGCGGCCTGTTCTGTGCAGTTTTTATAGCGCGCTGACGGGGACCCGATACTATGGGCGGTGCGGCAAGACGGATGTTGCGGATGGGTTGGGAGCCGGAACTCGAGGAGTTGCGCGAGCGCGAACGCTTGGCGCGCGAGATGGGCGGGCCGGAGCGGGTCAAGCGCCAGCACGATGCCGGCAAATTGACGGTGCGCGAGCGCATCGCCGCGCTCGTCGATCGCGCCAGCTTTCACGAGGTCGGCGCGATCGCCGGGCGGGCGGGTTACGACGCGCATGGCAACCTCATCGAACTGGTGCCGGCCAACAATATCTTCGGCCGCGCGACGATCGACGGCCGGCCGGTTGTCGTGTCGGGCGACGATTTCACAGTGCGCGGCGGCTCGGCCGACGCGACGATCCGCGAAAAGGCGCTGATGCCCGAGCAGATGGCGCATGATTTGAGGTTGCCGATCGTCCGCATCATCGAAGGCTCGGGCGGCGGCGGCTCGGTCAAGACGATCGAGACAACCGGGCGCGCCAACCTGCCCGGCCGCGTCGGCTCAAGCCTTCCCTATTATTACACGACGACGAATATGGGCCTCGTGCCGGTCGTTGCGCTCGGCCTCGGCTCGGTCGCGGGATTGGGTGCAGCGCGCATGGCGGCGAGCCATTATTCGGTCATGACGAAGGAAACCTCGGCGCTGTTTGTCGCCGGGCCGCCGGTCGTCAACGCGCTTGCCGGGCAGCAGCCTCTCGACCGCTTCCAGTTGGGCGGCTGGGAAATCCAGACGCGCTGCGGCGCCGTCGATCATGCGGCGGACAGCGAAGCAGAGGCGTTCGCAGCGACGCGCCGGTTTCTGTCGTATCTGCCGTCCTCGGTCTACGAACTGCCGGCGCGCGGGCCGCGCAGCGACGATCCTGAGCGGCGCGACGATTTCCTGTTCGACGCGATCCCGCGCGACCGCCGCAAGGTCTACAAGATGCGGCCGATCATCGAAGCCGTCGTCGATAAGGGCAGCTTTTTCGAGATGGGACGCATGTTCGGCCGGCCGATCATCACCGGCTTGGCGCGGCTCGACGGGCTGCCGGTCGCGGTCATGGCATCCGACCCGTTCTTTTATGCCGGCGCGTGGACCGCCGACGCCTGCGACAAGATCATCCGCTTTGTCGATCTCGCCGACACGTTCCACCTGCCGATCCTCTATCTCTGCGACTGCCCCGGCTTCCATATCGGCCTCGACGCCGAGAAGAGCGCGACGATCAGGAAGGGCGTGCGCGCGATGGCGGCGGTCAACCAGTCGAGCGTGCCGTGGTGCACGTTTCTCGTGCGCAACGTGTTCGGCGTTGCCGGCGCCGTCAACCAGCCCTCGGGGCGATTTTCGCTCCGCTACGCGTGGCTGTCGGCGCGCTGGGGGTCGCTGCCCCTGGAGGGCGGCATCGAGGCGGCCTACCGCGCCGAGATCGACGCCGCGCCCGACCCCAAAGCCAAGATTGCCGAGATCGAGGAGCGATTGAACCGTCTGCGCTCGCCGTTCCGCACCGCCGAGCCGTTCTGGGTCGAGGAGATCATCGACCCGCGCGACACCCGCCGCCTCGCGGTCGAATTCGCCAATCTCGCCGAAAAATTGCGCGAACCGGGCGAGCGGCGCTATTGCCTGCGGCCATGAGCAAAGATTGGAGGAGGGCGTGATGGGCGTCGATATTCAGCGCGGCATCGAATATGCGCGACACGGCGGCGTGGCGCTGCAGGGCGATCTCTACGCGCCGGGCGAGGCCGGCAAATTTCCGGTGCTGGTGGCTGTGCACGGCGGCGGCTGGCAGCAGGGGACGCGCGACATCTATCGCCATTGGGGGCCGTATCTCGCGGCGCGCGGCTATGCGCTGTTCGCGATCGACTACCGCCTGTCGCAGCCGCGCGAGCCGAGCTATCCCGCCGCCGTGCACGACGTGCGCGCGGCGGTGCAGTTCGTCAAACGCGAGGGCGAGCGGCTGAAGCTCGATGCCGAGCGGGTGGCGCTCGTCGGCGATTCGGCCGGCGCGCATCTCGCCGCGCTCGTCGCGCTGGCCGGCGATGAGGCGCCGTTTGCGGGCGGCGCTCCCGCCGGCATCAGCACGAGGGTCAAAGCCGTCATCGGCATCTACGGCGTCTATGACCTCGTGCAGCAATGGACGCACGATCTCGTGCCGCGCTCGTCCGACCCGATCGTCGTCAAGTTTCTCGGCGCGGCGCCACCACAGAACCGCCGCGTCTATTTCGAAGCCTCGCCCATCAGCTACGCGACGAGCGACAAAAACCAGACGGCGTTTCTCTTAAGCTACGGCACCGAGGACGACATCGTCGATCGCGCCAGCCAATCGGAGGCGTTTCTTGTCGCGTTGAAACAGGCCGGATTTTATGCCCGCACCGTCGTCATGCAGGGCGCCGGGCATTTCTGGATGGCCGACCCGATCGAGGAAGCGGGCAGCATCACCGGCCATCTGGCGCCGCGCCTGCTGCGCTTTCTCGCCGACAAGCTGTGACGGTTCATCTCAATCGGCGACTTCGCCGCTGAGGCCGCCGTTGCCGGCGCCGGCGGCGAACCGTTCGGCCTCGCGCTCGGGGTTCATCAGCGCCATGCCGATGAGGCCGCCCAACAGCATGATCGCGCCACACAGCCGGTAGCCGGTGTCGAAGCCGGCGAGCGGCGTCGCGGCGCCCTCGATGACGCTGCCCATGATGAACGGCGACAACAGCCCCGCCGTCGTGCTGATCGCGGTGCCGATCGCCAACAGCGCGCCGCGCTGCGCGACCGGCGTGATCTCGCCGACAACCGCCGGGCTGACGACATAGATGACCGACGGCACCGCGATGCCGAGCGTCGTCATCGCAATCTTCAGCGCAACGGACGGCATCGCCGGCATCACGAGAAGCGCAATGCCGCCGGCCGCAACGCAGGCGCCGCCGAACAGGCCGCGCGCCAGGCGGCTCGTCGCGCCGCGCGAGAGCAGCAGCTGCGACAGCCAGCCGCCGCCGATGACCGCGACGACGCCGACCGCCGGCGGCAACGCGCTGAGCAGCCCGATCTTGCCCTGCGCCAGCCCCAAACCCTTGATCATAAATGCCGCCTGCCAGGTCAGCGCCAGCGACAGCCCCCAATAGGCGCCGAACACGGCGCACCAGCTGCCAACGATCGTCGGGTTGCGCAGCAATCGGCCATAAGGCAGTCGGTCGGCGGGCATCGCGGCGCCGGCGGTCGCGGCCTCGGCGAGCGCACCTTCGCGGCCGAGCGCCAACCACAGCACCGTCCATAGGAGGCCGGCGATGCCGAGCACGCCGAACGCCCAATGCCACGAATAATGCACGATGACCCAGTTGAGCACCGGCAACGCCACAAGGATGCCGACGCCGCCGCCCTGCGCGACGATTGCGGTCGGCAACGTCCGGGCTTCGTTTGGAAACCACTTGTAGGTCGCGTGCAAAGCGACCGGATAGGCCGGCCCCTCGCCGGCGCCGAGCGCGACGCGGCAAAGGAGTATCGCGGCGAACCCGACCGAACCCAACATCGGAAACTGCGTCAGCGCCCAGACGAGGCCCATCGAGAGCAGCGCCCAGCGGGTGCGCACGCGATTGACGGCAAAGCCGACGACGACCGCCGAGATCGGAAACAGCAGGAAAAAGCCGGACCCGATCAGCCCGAACTGTTTCGGGGTGATCTTCAACTCGTGCATGATCGGCACGGCCGCCAGCCCGACCACCGCCTTGTCGGCAAAATTGATCAGCATGAACAAAAACAGTAACGCGACGATCGTCCAGCCGCCGATCGCGGTCCGCGCCTTGCTCATTCTCGCTCCAGGTCTCGCCGCAGCAGCCTGTGTCAGCCCGCCGACGCGGCCTCTGCCACCGGTTCGAGGAGGCCGGGATCGTCGTTCTTGACGTTGCCGACGCGGACGCCGACCGGAAAGGTGCGCATCAAATCGTCGGGGTAGGGCCGCAGCAGCGCAAGCAGTTCCCGGCGATCGGCCTCGACTTCGCCAAGCCAAAGCGGCCACGCGGAAGGCGGCAGGATCACCGGCATGCGGTCGTGGATCGGCGCGCAGGTGGCATTCGGCGTCCCGGTAACGATCGTGAAGCTTCTGAGGATGCTGCCATCCTGCGGGTTTTTCCAGCGCTCCCACAGCCCGGCGAAGGCGAAGACGCCTCCCTCGGCCGGCACGATCGCATAGGGCTGCGTCTTGCCGTCGCGCTTCTGCCATTCATAAAACCCGTCGGCCGGCACGAGGCAGCGGCGCCGCACGAACGCCTCGCGGAAGATGTGGTTCGTAGCGATCGTCTCCGAGCGGGCGTTGATCGCTTTCGGCCCGACCGACGGGTCCTTTGCCCACAGCGGCACCAGGCCCCAGCGTAAGAGATCGAGCGCGCGGCTGCGGGTCTGCAGGTTGAACCGCACGACCGCGAGGTTGTCGGTCGGCGCCGCGTTATAACGCGGCGCCAGGTTCGGCACCGGGCCTGCCGTCTCGAACAGCACGCGGATGTCGCCGAGCGGCGTCTTCTGGACAAACCGGCCACACATCGCAAGGCGGGCGCCGCGCGGCGGGGCGCAACATGCGGCGGCGCCGCGCCCCTATTCCACCGCTTACTTTGCCGGCACGAGATCGAAGCGATCCATGCCGAGCTCGATCGACTCGTCCCAGCCGCGCTGGCGCACATCGAATTGCACCTCGTCCGGGCCGAGATACTTCAGGTTGACTGAGTCGCTCGGCGGCGCGCCGGGGGTGTGTTCGCGCATCTCGCGCGGCGACATCGGCACCGGCTTCACGCCGGCGGCCTCCAACTCCGCTTCCTTGGTGACGACGTTGTCGACCTGGAAGCCGATGTGGTGGATGCCGCGCAGGTCCGACGACTGCCCCGGGCCGAGCTTTGGCGCGCCCTCGTCGCCGTATTTCAAGATCGCGAAATAAATATAGCCGTCGCTGAGCCACACGCCGTGCTCGCCGGTGCCCGACGGCCGCCGGTAGAGCTCGGTCAGGCCGAAATGCTGTTTGTAGAATTCCGCAGTCTTCGCCGGATCGTCGGTCACCAACGCGATATGCTTGATGCGGGCCATCTGTCGTCCCTCCCTCTGGGCATGCACGCGAAACCGTACGGACCCCTGCTGTGTAGGCCGCAGGCCGACCAGGCGTCAAGGCGCGCCGGCGCATCGCAGGGTCGTCCCCGACCGGTGGCGGCGGACTTCAAGACGTGGTTAAGATCGCGGCAAGAGCAATATCGGTGCCGGAGGAGGACGCGAGATGAGCGACGGCGGAACGATGAACGGCGCGGAATGGCTGGCGCGCGCCTTGGCCGGCACCGCCATGAGCCATGTGTTCTTTGTCGAGTCGGTGCTGCGCCGCACGCTCTTGCAATTGGCAGACCTCGGCGTCAGGCCGGTGCTGGCGCATTCCGAGAAAGCCGCGGCCTATATGGCCGACGGCTATGCGCGCGTGCTGGGCCGCCCCGGCGTCTGCATGGCGCAGTCGGTCGGCGCCGCCAACCTCGCGGCCGGCTTGCAGGACGCCTGGCTCGGCCGCAGCCCGGTCATCGCGCTGACCGGGCACAAGGAACCGTCATTCCAGCACCGCAATTCCTACCAGGAGATCGCGCACGCGCCGCTCTATGCAGCGGTCACGAAATTCTCGACGCCGGTCTACGAGACGAGCGAATTGCCGCGCCTGTTGCGCCACGCGTGGAAATCGGCGCTCGCCGATACGCCGCGGCCGACCCATCTCGATTTCAACGGCTTGCAGGGCGACGTCATCGAACTCGGGCAGACCGCCGAGCCGCCGGTCATCGAGATGGAGCCGCGCGCGATCCCGGTGCACCGGCCGGTCGCCGATGAACGCGATCTCGAACGCGCTGCCGCCCTCCTCGCAGGCGCGCGCCGCATCGCGATCGTCGCCGGCGACGGCGCCGCCGCCTCGGGCGCCGGCGCCGAGGTTTTGGCGCTGGCCGAGGCGCTCGCCGCGCCGGTTGCGACAACCTTGGGCGCGCGCGGCATCATCCCGACGGCGCACCCTCTGTCAGCCGGTGTCGCCGGCAGCTATTCGGCGCCGCCCGCCAACCGCATCGTCTGTGGCGCCGAGCTTGTATTGTTTGTCGGCTGCGACACCGGCGACCAGGTGACGCTGAACTGGCGCGTCCCGGCGCTCGCGACGAAGATCGTGCAGATCGAGGCCGATCCGTTGGAAATCGGCCGCTCTTATCCCAACACGACCGGCATCGTCGGCGACCCGAAGGCCTCGCTCGCGCGGCTCGTCCAGATCGTCGGGAAGCCGGTGCGCGACCGGGGCTTTGCCGACGAGGCGGCCCGCATCGTCGCCGATTGGCGGGCGAGCATGCAGCCGCTCGTCGAGAAGAATACGGCGCCGATTGCGGTCGAGCGGTTGTGCGCCGAGGTGACGCGGGCGCTGCCGGAAGACGGCATCCTCGTCGCTGACACCGGCTATTCCGGCATCTGGACCGGCACGATGGTCGAATTGAACGGCAAGGGGCATCAGTATCTGCGCGCCGCCGGCTCGCTCGGCTGGTCGTTTCCGGCATCGCTCGGCGCGCAATGCGCGGCCGGCGCCCGCAAGGTGCTGTGCTTCACCGGCGACGGCGGCTTCTACTACCATTTGTCGGAACTGGAGACGGCGCGGCGCTGCAACATCCCGGCGACGATCGTCGTCAACAACAATTCCGGCTTCGGCCAAAACCTGACCGGCGTCAACCGCATCGCCGGCAACCGGCCTGGCCGCGGCGAGGAATTGATCCGTTTCGGGCCCACCGATTTCACTGCGGTTGCGAAAAGCTTTGGCGTCACCGGCATTCGCGTCGAACAGCCGGCGGACATTGCGCCGGCTTTACAGCGGGCGCTCGCCGCCGACGAACCGGTCATCGTCGATGTCGTGACCGCGCTCGAACCGCGTGCTCCCGAACCCTGGTCCCCGCCGCGCTAGGAGGCAGATCAGGCGCGCGCCTGTCGCAGCACCATATCGGCTGCCTTTTCGCCGATCATGATTGATGGCGCGTTGGTGTTGCCGGAGGTCAGCGTCGGCATGATCGAGGCGTCGGCGACCCGCAATCCCTCTATGCCGTGCACCCGCAGCTGCGGGTCGACCACCGCCATCGGGTCGATGCCCATCTTGCAGGTTCCGACGGGATGATAGGTCGTTTCGGCCGCCCGTTTGACCCAGTCGATGATGTCGTCGTCGGTGGTGCGGTCAGGACCCGGCGCGACCTCGGTCAGCCGGAGCGGTGCCATCGCGGGCGCGGTCATGATCGCGCGGGCGATGCGGACCGCCTTTATCGTCAGCTCGGCGTCGGGCGGCGCCGACAGGAAGTTGAAATTGATCGCCGGCGGCCGGCGCGGATCGGCCGCGGTGATGTGAACGTGCCCCCTGCTCTCGGGGCGCATTGGATGGGCGTAACAGGAAAAGCCGGATTGTTTGGCGATCCGGGGGCCCTTGGTGCCGGGCACGGTCAGCATCGGGACCCAGCCGAGCAACAGATCCGGCGCGTCCAGCCCCTCGCGCGAACGGATGAAGGCGCGCATCGGCGCGCCGACGCTTGCCAGCATGCCTTGGCGAAGGAGCGCGTAACGCAGCGCCTGATAGACAAGGCCAAAGCCGCGCCCCCGGTCGTTGTAGGTGATCCCCTTCTTGCCGACCAGCCAGCGTGTCCGCGGCGCATAATGGTCCCGCAGATTTTCGCCGACCCCGGGCAGCGGATGACGCACCGCGATGCCGAGATTGGCCAGCCGTTCGGGCTGCCCGATGCCGGAAAGCTCGAGCAACTGCGGCGAATTGATCGTGCCGGCACTGACGATGACCGCGCGCGCCGCGATGGCTTCGCGCACTGCATCGCCAATGGCGTAGCGCACGCCGATGCAGCGCTTGCCGTCGAGTAACAGGGCCTCGGTCAGCGCTCCGGTTTTGATATGCAGGTTCTGCCGGCGGCGGATCGGGTCGAGATAGCAGCGTGCGGTGCTCATCCGGCGGCCACGCGCGATGGTCGCCTGGCTCATCACGATGCCTTCCTGGCTGGCGCCGTTGTAATCCGGGTTGTGCGGGATGCCGACTTCGGCTGCCGCCTTGATCAAGGCCTGGAAGATTGCGTCGCGCGGCTCCGGATTGGTGACGCGCAGCGGCCCGTCGCGCCCGCGAAACCGGTCGTCGCCGCCCTCATAACGTTCCATGCGCTTGAAAAAAGGCAGAACCTCTTCATAGCTCCAGCCCTGGTTGCCCATTTGCGCCCAGGTGTCGAAGTCCTGCGCCTGGCCGCGCACAAATGCCATCCCGTTGATCGCGCTGGAGCCGCCGAGCAATTTGCCGCGCGGCACCGGAATGCGCCTGCCGTTTGTGTTGGCCTCCGGTTCCGATGAATAGAGCCAGTTGGCTGCGGGGTTCTGGATCAACCGGGCGGAGCCGACCGGAATGAACGACCAGGGGTGGCTGGCCGCGCCGGCTTCCAGCAGCAGCACTCTGTCGCGTGGATCGGCCGACAGCCGATGCGCCACCGCCGCCCCAGCCGAACCGGCGCCGACGACGATATAATCGTAGGTCTCCATGTGGATTTCTCCGCGGCCGGCTGCTCACAACATGATTTGTGCGCGGCCAAGTCCGCCGCGGCAAGGCGCAATCGCGCCGAACGCGGCCGTTTGCGCAGCCAATCTATGCTTGGCTTGATCGGTAAGTTCGGGTCTGATCGAGGTCGCGCAGCAACGAGGATGATGCGATGAGGGTCGGGATCTCGCTAACGAGCAATTACCCCGACGCGAAAGACCCGCGGCAGGCCGCGCGCTGGATGATCGAGCGGGCGGCGGCGGCCAGGCAAGCCGGGCTCCGCTCCCTGTTTGTCGGCGATCAGCACGTGTCACCCACGCCCTATTATCAGAATACGCCGATGCTGGGGCGGCTGCTTGCGGAATGGGGCGCGGCCCCGGCCGGCTGCCTGTTCCTGCTGCCGTTGTGGCATCCGGTGCTGGTTGCCGAGCAGATCGGGACGCTGGCCGCCATCGCACAAGGCCCCTTCATCATGCAATGCGGGCTCGGCTGGGGTGAGGACCGCTTCGCCGCGATGGGCGCCAATATCAAGACGCGCCCGTCGGCGTTCGAGGAAGCGCTCGACATTGTCCGCCGCTTGCTGGCGGGGGAGACTGTGAGTTCCTCCCGGCGCTGCCGGATCGCCGATGCGAGCCTCGCGCTGCGCCCGGCCGAACCCGTCGACGTCTGGATCGGCGCCAGCGCACCGCCCGCCATCGAGCGCGCGGCGCGACTGGCGGAGGGCTGGATCGCGAGCCCCGGCCTCACCCGCGAGGAAGCTCGCGCGCAAGCCGAGCTTTATCGCGAGCGCTGCGCCGCTTACGGCCGGCAGCCTGGCGCCGTCGTCTTGCGCCGCGACATCTACGTCGGCGATTCGTCATCCGAGGCGGACGCAGTATTGCAGCAGGCGCTGCGCCGCAGCTATCGCGGCATACCGCCGGAAGCCCTGATCGCGGGATCGATCGACGAGGTCCTAGAGCGGTTTCGCAGCTTTGCAGAAATCGGCTACACCGACATCCTCGTGCGCCATCTGACAAACGATCAGCCGAAAGTTTTGGGCTCCCTGGCGCGACTGGCCGCGGTGCGTGCCGCGCTCGCATAAGGCCCGACACGCGCATCAGGGCGCGAATACCCGGCCCGGAGAAAGGGAAGGAGCTGCGATGCTTGAGCTGTCCGATATCCAGTCTTCGCCGGAAGAACTGGACGAATATTACGCACAACTGCGCGCACAGCAGGTGACGCCGGCTTGGCTCAGCGGCGCCGTCACCGTCGAGCCGCAGAGCGCCGCGGTGCCCTACCTGTGGCACTGGCGGGAGCTGCGGCCGCAGGCGATGCGCGCGGCCGAACTGGTTGGCACGGCTCAGGCCGAACGCCGCGTTCTGCGTCTGACAAACCCAAACCTGTCGGGGATCGCCAGCCAAACGCTCGTCGCCAACATCCAGATCGTGATGCCCGGCGAGATCGCCCGCGCCCATCGTCATTCGGCGGCGGCCCTGCGCCTGATCATCGAGGGACATGGCGGCTATACCGTCGTCAACGGCGAACGCGTGCCGATGTTTCCGGGCGATCTCGTGCTGACACCCAATTGGTCATGGCACGACCATGCCAACGACACCGACGCGCCGATGATCTGGCTGGACGGTCTCGACACCCCGCTGGTGCGGATGCTCGAAGCCGGGTTCTACGAGGAGTACCACGAGGAGCGTCAGGAGTTCGGTGCGGGCCCCAACACCTCGCCGTGGCACTACCCGATGTCGGAGATGCGGGCCGCTTTGCAACGGCTGGCTGCCGCGGATACCGGCGACACCGCCAACGGGACCGTCCTCGAATACAAGAACCGTCAGACCGGCGGGCCGGTGATGCCGACCATCGCCTGCTGGATGCGGCTGCTGCGCCCCGGCGAGACGACGCGCGCCTTCCGCCACGTCTGCTGCACCAACTATCACGTGGTCGAAGGCGCCGGCTACTCGATCGTCGGGGGGCAGCGGCTCGACTGGGAAGACAAGGACGTGTTCACGGTGCCGACCTGGACCTTC
>JASIAN010000131.1 GCA_030042035.1 Alphaproteobacteria bacterium
ACTCTGAAGACCGTCAAGCTCGCGAGCTGCCGCTATCTCGACAGCCTGCCGGCGGCGGGCAACAAATACGGCCAGGCCTATCGCGACCGCGATTTCGAGGCCGAGGTGCTCGAATTGACGCGCGGCCTCGGCATCGGCGCGCAGTTCGGCGGCAAGTATTTCTGCCACGACGTGCGCGTCATCCGCCTGCCCCGCCACGGCGCCAGCCTGCCGATCGGCATCGGCGTGTCATGCTCGGCCGACCGGCAGATTCTTGGCAAGATCACCGCCGATGGGGTATTTCTTGAGGAATTGGAAACGAACCCGGCGCGTTTCCTCCCTGATATCGATGAGGCCACGCTGGGGGGCGAGGTTGTGCCGATCAACCTGTCGCGGCCGATGGACGAGGTGCGGCGGACCTTGTCGCAATATCCCATCAAGACGCGCCTCGCGCTCAGCGGCACGCTGATCGTCGCGCGCGACATCGCGCACGCGCGGCTCCAGGAGCGGCTCGACCGCGGCGAGGGGTTGCCGCAATACATGAAGGACCATCCGATCTATTACGCCGGCCCGGCCAAGACGCCGCAGGGGTTTGCGTCCGGCTCGTTCGGGCCGACGACCGCCGGGCGCATGGACAGCTATGTCGGCCCGTTCATGGCGGCGGGGGGCAGCTTTGTGACGCTCGCCAAGGGCAATCGCGGCCCCGAAGTGCGCGAGGCCTGCCGGCAATACGGCGGTTTCTATCTCGGCTCGATCGGCGGTCCCGCGGCGCGTCTGGCGCAGGACTGCATCAAACGCGTCGAGCTGCTCGCATATCCGGAGCTCGGCATGGAGGCGATCTGGCGCATCGAGGTCGTCGATTTCCCGGCTTTCATCGTCGTCGATGACAAGGGCAACGATTTCTTTGCAAATCTGTCCTGAGCAGGGTGCCGGATTGCCGCGCGACGTCGTCCCCGCGGCACTGCTGAACGGCGACCGCGCCGCGTGGGAAGCGTTCGTCCGGCAATTCGGCGGCTTGATCGTCGCCGCGGTGCGCGGCGTCGCACCGGGTCGCGGCGATATCGAAGACCTGGCGCAGGATGTCTTCGTTCGCCTGTGCAAGGACGATTTTCGGCTGTTGCGCAGCTACGATCCGACGCGGGCCGGTCTCTCGACGTGGCTGACGATCGTTGCCCGCAGCACAGCGCGCGACGCACTGCGCCGCCGCCGCGCCGAAACGGTGCCGCTCGATGCGGTAGCGGAAGCGCAATTTGCGGTCGAAGCGGTCGAACCGGTGCAGAAGCTGAAATTGCCGGAGGCCTTGTTGTCGCCGCGTCAGCGCGAAATCCTCGGTATGATATACGACCGCGACATGGACGTCGCCGAAATCGCCCAGGCTCTCGGCATCGACCCGCAGACCGTGCGCAGCGCGCATCACAAGGCGATGCTGAAGTTGCGCGCACACTTTAAAGCGCAATTGCAATAGCTCATAATATCGCTGGAGTTGCGGGGATGAGGTCGCTGCTGCTTCCATAGAATGGGACGACAGCGGGATGCGGCGGGAGATGCGCGCGAAGAGCAACGATCCGGCAAGGTTGTCAGACAGGGCACTGTGGCGGCGCAGCGCGGCGACCGAAGCGGGCGACGTGGCGGCGCGTTTACTCGATCTGGCGGGCTTTGCCGACGGTACGCTCGATGCCGACGATCGCGAGCGGGTCGCCGAGTGGCTGGCGCGCGACCCGGCAGCGAGCGCCGATGTCGCAGCGGCGCGCGCCCTTGCTGCTGCGCCGGAGCCGTTCCCACCGGCCCCGGAAGCGGTCGTCGCGCGGGCCTGCGCGCTCTTTGCGACACCGCGGCAACCGGACAATCTCGTCGTGTTCCCCGCCTGGCGCCGCGACGGGAGGCGGCTGCGCGGCATGGCGCAATGGAGCAGCCTCGCCGCGGCAGTCGCGGTGGCGGCGTGGCTCGGCTTCACGCTAGGCATCAACACGTCGCGAGCTTTCGTCGCCAGCCAGCCGCCGGCGGCAGCGAGCTTCCTCGGCGACCTGCTCGACGCACAGACCTCCTCGATACTTCCGTTCGGCGAGGGCTCGCAGACGTGAGCGCCGCGGCCGCCGACCGCACCTTCGCGCCGCGATCGGCGCGCCGACGCCTCGTGGCCGCGTTGTTGGCGGTGTCGCTGGCGCTCAATCTGTTCTTCATCGCCGGCGCCGTGTGGACCGACATCAACCCGCCGCCGCAAACGGCGGGCTTCGACGAGCGCTTTCGCGCGATGGCGGCGCAGCTCGACCTCACGCCGCCGCAGCGGATCGCGTTTGCGCGCTATGCGGCGGCGATGCGGTCTGGTCACGCCGCGCTGCGTCGGCAGGTCCCTCCGCTGATCGACGCGGTACGGCAGGAGATCGCGAAATCGCAGCCCGACGTGAGCCGCATCCGGCAGCTCCTCGACCAGGCAGCGATCGCGCATCGCGCCTTCGAGCGGGAGGCGGTCACCGCGACGCTCGCCTTTGTCGCGACGCTGACGCCGGCGCAGCGCGGCACATTTGTCGCAATCGAACGCCAGCGCTGGGAGCACCGCCCGCACCGCCATTGACTATTTCGCGCCGAACATGCGGGTCACCCGGATCGCCGAGGCCGGGCGGATATGGCGTCCGATCGAGGCAGAGGTCGGTCGCGCTGGCGAGATCAGCCCTGCCCCAACTCGCCGGCAAGGCGGCGCGGTATGCTATGATGGTTTATGCGTCATGCAACCGCCGCCCCTGCGCCGCCTGGCGACCAGCGCAAATTTCAGGACCCGCTCGTCACCGCCGCCGGCGAGCGGCGGGCGTGGGTCGCGCTGCGGTCACTCGATACGCTTTGGTTCAACACCGGTACGTTGTGCAATCTGACGTGCCGGCATTGCTATATCGAATCGTCGCCGAAAAACGATCGTCTCGTTTATCTCAGCGCCGCCGAGGTCGCCGAGTATCTCGACGAGATCGCGGCGCTGCGGCTCGCAACGAAACTCATCGGCTTTACCGGCGGCGAGCCCTTCATGAACCCCGAATTGCCGGCGATGCTCGACCTCGTACTGCG
>JASIAN010000132.1 GCA_030042035.1 Alphaproteobacteria bacterium
CGGCGCCGACCGTCTCGCCGCGGCCCGGCAGCAGGTGCAGCGCATCGGCTGGCACGCCGGCGGCGATCAGGCAGCGCACCGCGGCCGCGGCCGTGAGCGGCGTCTGCTCGGCCGGCTTGGCGATGACGGCGTTGCCGGCGGCGAGCGCGGCCGCGATCTGCCCGGTAAAGATCGCCAGCGGGAAGTTCCACGGCGCGATGCAGGCGAAAACGCCACGGCCGTTGAGCGCCAGCTGGTTGCGCTCGCCGGTCGGGCCGGGCAGCGGCTCGGGTTCGGCAAATTCGAGGCGCGCGCGGGCTGCGTAATAGCGCAGGTAATCGCAGGCTTCGCGCACCTCCGACAACGCCGCCGGGATCGTGCGGCCGCCCTCGCGGACGATCAGCGCGATCAATTGCGCGCGGTGCTGCTCGAACCGGTCGGCGGCGCGCTCCAGGATCGCCGCGCGCGCCTCGGCCGGGGTCGCGTCCCACGCCGGCGCGGCGCGTGCGGCGCGCCCAAGCGCTGTCTCGACGGCAGCTGCGTCGGCTTCGACGAGGGTGCCGATCTGCCGCTGCCGGTTGCTCGGGTCGAACACCGGCGCGCCGCCGCCGGCCTGTTCTGAGCCGCCGACAATCGGCGCGCCGCGCCAGTCGCGGCGCATCGCGGCGTCGAGGCTCTCGCGCAATTCGCCGAGTGCGCGCGGGTCGGCGAGGTCGAGGCCGCGCGAATTGGCCCGCGCCGGCCGGTACAGATCACCCGGCAGCGGAATCTTCGGATGCGGCTTCGCCGGCAGCTGCGCCAGCCGCGCGACGGGATCGGCGATGATGTCGTCGAGCGGCGCCCTCTCGTCGACGATGCGGTTGATAAACGACGTGTTGGCGCCGTTTTCCAACAGCCGCCGCACGAGATAGGCGAGCAGGTCCTCGTGGCTGCCGACCGGCGCGTAGATGCGGCACGGCCGGCCCATCTTGTCGGGCGGCACCACCTCCGCGTAGAGCACCTCGCCCATGCCGTGGAGCCGCTGAAACTCCCAGTCGGCGCGATCGCCGGCAAGCTCGCAGACGGCGGCGAGCGTGTGCGCGTTATGCGTCGCAAATTGCGGATAAAACACCGGGCCGGCCGCGAGCAGGCGTTTGGCGCAGGCGAGATAGGACACATCAGTCGCGACCTTGCGCGTGAACACCGGATAAGTATCGAGGCCACGCTCCTGGGCGCGCTTCACTTCGGTGTCCCAATAGGCGCCCTTGACGAGCCGCACCATCAGCCGCCGCCCGCCGCGGCGCGCCAGATCGGCGAGCCAATCGACGAGCGGCAACGCGCGCTTCTGATAGGCCTGTACGGCCAGGCCGAGACCGTCCCAACCGGCAAGCTCGGGCGCGAGCGCCAGTGCCTCGACCAGGTCGAACGACAATTCGAGCCGATCGGCCTCCTCCGCATCGATCGTCAGGCCGATGCCGGCGTGCCGCGCCTCGCCGGCGAGCCCCAGCAGCGACGGCAGCAACTCGTGCATGAGGCGCTGCCGCTGCGCCATCTCGTAGCGCGGATGCAGCGCCGACAATTTGACCGAGATGCCGGGCGTCGCCTCGACCGCGCGGCCCGCCGCCGCCTGGCCGAGCGCCGCGATCGCACGGCTGTAGGCGGCGCGGTAGCGCGCGGCGTCGGCCGCCGTGCGCGCCGCCTCGCCGAGCATGTCGAACGAGTGACGATAGCCGTCGCGTTCGGCGGCGCGCGCCCGCCGCAGCCCCTCCTCGATCGTGCGGCCGATGATGAACTGGCCCGCCAGGATGCGCATCGCCGCCGTCACCGCCTGGCGCCACACCGGCTCGCTCGAACGCGCGACAACGCGGCGCAGCGCGGCCGCAAGGTCGGCGTCGCCGCCGTCGCGTCGCAGAAGGCGGCCGGTCAGCAGCAAGGCCCAGGTCAAGGCGTTGACGAACAGCGAGGCGGAATGCCCGAGGTGACGCTGCCAATCGGCCGGCGCCAGCTTGTCGCGGATCAAGCGGTCGACGGTCTCGGCGTCGGGGATGCGCAGCAAGGCCTCGGCGAGACACAGCAGCGCCACCCCCTCGGGCGAGGACAGCGCGTATTCGTGCAAAAACGCATCGAGCCCGCCGCGGCCCAGCCGCTCGCGCCGCACCGCTTGAACGAGCCGGCGCGCGGTTGCCGCGATCCGCACGCGGGCTTCGGCCGGGATATCGGCGGCCCTGAGGATGCGCCGGTCGGCTTCGGCTTCATCCAAGCGGTGCGCGTCGCGGATCGCCGCCCGGAGCGGTGTTTCGGGCGGCGGCGGATCGGGGAAAACGAAAGCCATGACAAAAAGTTGGGCGGTGCGCTGCGGGTTGCCAAGTCAGCGGAAATCGCGGCTCGCGACCGCGAGGGCGGACCGGCGGTGGTCAGCCGGCGGATTGGGCTGCAGCAGCGCACCGAGGGCCGGCAGCGGCGCGTCGCCGGTGCGCTCGCGCAGCGTGTTGAGCCGCGCCGTCCAGTCCTGCAGATCGTCGGCGACGATGTGGATGACGCTTGCCTCGCGCTGCAGGCGGCCGCGGCAATATAACAGCGTCGCGCCGAGGGCGGCGCGGCGGAAGCGTTCGAGCACGGCCGGCCAGACGATCAGGTTGGCGATGCCGGTCTCGTCTTCGAGCGTGACGAACACGACGCCGTTGGCGCTGCCCGGCCGCTGACGGATCAGCACAAGGCCGGCGATCGCGAGGCGCCGGTCGACCGGCAGAGCGGCCAAATCGGCGGCGCGGACGAGACCGTCGCGCTGGAGTTCGCCGCGCAGAAAGGCGAGCGGATGGCGCTTCAACGTCAGCTCGAGGGTGGCGTAATCCTCGACGACATGCTCGCCCAACGGCATCGCCGGCAGCAGCGCAGCGGCCAGCGTCTCCTGTTCGTCACCCCGGCCTTCGCCGGGGTCCATGTTGGGGATGGCGAGAAGATGGCTCGATGGGTCCCGGCTTTCGCCGGGATGACGGTTTAGATCGGCGAACAGCGGCAAGGGCGCCTCGCCGAGCGCCTTCACTTCCCACAGCCCGCGGCGGCGATCGAGCCCGAGCGAGCGCAATGCATCGGCGGCGGCAAGGCGTTCCAACGCGGCCAGCCCGAGGCCGCTGCGGCGCCACAGCTCATGGGCATCGCGATAGGCGCCGCGGCCGCGCACCCGGACGAGCCGCTCGGCATCGGCCTCGCTCAACCCTTTGATCTGGCGCAATCCGAGGCGCAATGCGCTGCGGGCGCCGATATCTCCGTCATGGCCGGGCTTGCCCCGGCCCTCCACGCTCTCAGGGCCGGCGCTTGGTGTGGTCCCGTGGATGCCCGGATCAAGTCCGGGCATGACGACTTCAGTGGGCTGTAACAGCGGTTCCAGCGTGCAGTCCCGATCGCTGTGGTTGATGTCGGGCGGGCATACCGTGACGCCGTGCTCCCTGGCGTCGCGCACAATCTGAGCCGGCGCGTAGAACCCCATCGGCTGCGAATTCAGCAGCGCACAGGCGAACACGTCGGGGTAGAAGCACTTGATCCAGGCCGAGACATAGACCAGGAGCGCAAAGCTCGCGGCATGGCTCTCGGGGAAGCCGTAGGTGCCGAACCCTTCGATCTGGTCAAAGCAGCGCGTTGCAAAATCAATGCTGTATCCGTTATTCCTCATGCCCTGGATGAACTTGTCGCGGAACAGGTGAATTTCCCCGTTGCGTTTGAAGGTGGCCATCGCCCGCCGCAGCCGGTCGGCCTCCGCAGGCGGAAAACCGGCGCCGACGATCGCGATCTGCATCGCCTGTTCCTGGAACAGCGGTACGCCCAGCGTCTTGCCGAGCACCCGGCGCAGCGCCTCCGAGGGATATTCCACCGGCTCCCTGCCGCTGCGCCGGCGCAGATAGGGGTGCACCATGTCGCCCTGGATCGGCCCTGGCCGCACGATCGCGACCTCGATGACGAGATCGTAGAATTCCCTGGGCTTGAGGCGCGGCAGCATCGTCATCTGGGCGCGGCTTTCGACCTGGAAGACGCCCAACGAATCGGCCCGGCTCAGCATCGCGTAGACCTCCGGCCGCTCGGGCGGAACGCTGGCAAGGTCGTAGCGACGGCCGTAATGGCGTGCGATCAGGTCAAACGCCTTGCGGATGCAGGTCAGCATGCCGAGCGCGAGGATGTCGATCTTCAGGATTTGGAGCGCGTCGAGATCGTCCTTGTCCCATTCGATGAC
>JASIAN010000133.1 GCA_030042035.1 Alphaproteobacteria bacterium
GGCATCGGCCAGCGTACAACTGTCGAGGACGCCAGCTGTGGCATCCCGAACTCGTTGCATGAGCCAGCGTATCGAGCACCGCTGCGGATCGGTGCAGTCCTCGCATAGACGAAAGGCGGTCACGCTCGCGCACGGCAGCGGTGCAAGCGGCCCATCGATGATGCGGATGACCTCACCAAAATAAATGTCGCCGGCCGGCCGTGCGAGACTGTAACCCCCGCCCGGGCCTCGCCTGCTCACCAGCAGGCCGTGTTTGCGCAGCTCCAAAAGTATAGCTTCGAGGAATTTGCGCGATATACCCTCCGACGCAGCGATGTCGGCGATGTGCACGGGATCACCGTCCGGGTTCGCGGCCATCACGAGGAGAGCCTGCAGCGCGTATTTTGCCTTTTGCGACAGCACGGTACGCCGGGAATATTAGCTTGAAGGGCAATATGGCGCGACCGCGATGTTGCGGCAATAGCCTATCGAGTTTCAAGATTATCTCAGGCGGTACGACTTCTGACGCCGCCATCGGCCAGCGGGAATTTTCTGCCAACAATGTCCAAAAATTTAGGATAATAGTCTATTGACTCTATAGGAATATAAGGCACAGAGTCGAGGCCGCCAAGCGACCTGCCGTCAACGCTTTTGGAGGCCAAATGCCAGCCGTTCCGCCGCCGACAACCACGGTACGCGAATTCGCCGTGTTGGGCCTCAGCAAACCGAGCGGCAGATCGGAGAGATCAACCGTATCGAGGGCGGGGATTGTGGACCGCGCGCGGCAACTCCTTCGTGGCTATGGCGCCATCCTACTGTTCCTGCTGATCTGGCAGCTGGCATCGCAGTTCTCGTTCGTCGATCCGTCGGTGATCCCGTCGGTCACTCAGGTCGCGGCCGCGATTGTGCAGGGTTTCGCCGACGGCAGTCTGCTGATCAATCTGCTCGTGAGCCTCGGCCGCTCTGGGGTCGCCTTTGGCGGAGCCGTGGCGCTGGCAATCCCGCTCGGCCTGTTGATGGGATCGTTCCGCCGGTTCGAGGAACTCGTTGATCCGCTGTTGCAGTTGTTCCGGCAGACCTCGGCGCTGGCGATCTATCCGATCTTCATCCTGCTCTTGGGCCTGGGTGAGACCTCGAAGGTCGCGATCATCTTCTGGGCGGCGTTCTTCCCGGTCCTGCTCAACACGATTTCCGGCGTCAAACAGGTCGACCGTCGGCTCGTTGAAATGGCCCGCGTGTTCGGCGCCTCGCGCGCGGCTGTCTTCCGGCGGGTGGTGCTGCCCGGTGCGACGCCGGCGATCTTCGTCGGCTTGCGGCTCAGCGCAACGACGGCCCTCCTGTTGCTCGTAGCCGCGGAGATGATCGGCGCCAAACAGGGCATCGGCTTCTTGATCATCAACGCGCAATACAACTTCCAGATCCCGTTGATGTTCGCAGCGATCGTCATCCTCGCGTCGATCGGCCTCTTCGCCAATTACACGCTGCTGCTGCTGCAATCCTGGTTCTGCCGCTGGGAACGGGTGCACCGGGAGCCTGCCGGCGCCGGCTCGGCCGCCTGAGCCGCTGCGATGATCCTCAAGCAAAGGGCCTCATCATGACGATCGCACCGAAACTGCGGCGAGTGGCGGCCCTCGCCCTGTCCCTCGCCGTCTCGATCGGCACTGCCGGGACGGCGGCTGCCGCGTCCAGCCCCGACAACGTCACCACCATTCGTTTCTTCAGCAACCACGGCTACATCGCGACCTTTGAGATCGCCGCCGCGCTGGGCTGGCTGAAGGAGAAGAACATCCGCATCGAATCCGCCGGCTATTCGGAAAGCGGGCCGGAGAACCTGATGGCGCTCTCCTCGGGCGCGATCGACGTCGCCGGCATCGCGACGCCGCCGCTGATCAACGCCATCAGCAACGGCGCCAAGTTCGTCGGCGTGATGCCCGACATCGGCACCAGCAGGAACATCAACTCGAAATTCTTCGTATTGGCCGACAGCCCGATCAAGACCGCGGCAGACCTGAAGGGCAAGTCGATCGCCGTAAATACCCTCGGCGCCCACCTCGACTACACGGTCCGGGAGTATCTCCGCACGCACGGTATGCACAACGGCGACGTGCAGCTGACAGTGGTACCCGGGCCGCAGCTCGACCAGATCTTGCGGCACAAGCAAGCCGATGTCGTCGCGGTCGGCGCCTGGCAGACCGTCTTCGCCGGCAAGATCAAAGCAGAGGGCGGCGCCCGCGTGTTGTTCACCGATTACGACGTGCTGGGCGACATCGTGCTCGGCAACGACGCGATGGCAAAAGCCTTCATCGCCAAGCACCCCCAGGCGGTCCGCGATTTCATCACCGTCTCGGCGCGGACGGCCGACTGGACCGCCGACCACCTCGACGAGGCACGCAAGGTGTTCGCGCAGATATTGAAGGCGCGCGGCGACAACCCGGAATTGGCGTCCTATTGGCCCGGCTACGGGGTACGGCGACACGCGCTCTACACCGATCACGACGCCCGGTTCTGGATCGATGCGCTGGTACGCGACGGCCGGCTGAAGCCCGGCCAGTTTGCCCCGGCGGACATCCTGAGCAACAAATTCAATGATCTGACCAACCTCACGCAGTAGCGAAGACAGGAGCGCGGCAGATGAGCGCAACGGAAAGAGCCCGCCACAGCCTGCAAATCCGGGACTTGGCAAAAGCGTTCAGCATCAATGGCAAGCGGCACACGGTGTTCGCCGAGATCGGCCTCGACATCGACCCCGGAGAATTTGTCGCGATCGTCGGCGAGAGCGGCTCCGGCAAGACGACGCTGCTGCGGATCATCGCCGGCCTGGAGCGCGCCGATGCCGGGTCGATCACGGTCGGCGGTCGCCCCGTCGAGGGCGTCGGCAGCGAGCGCGGCATGGTGTTCCAGGAGCCCCGGCTGCTGCCGTGGCTGACGGTGCAGAAAAACATCAGCCTTGGGCTCGAACTGCGCCGGCTGCCGCGACCGGCGATCGATCGCATCGTCACCGAACTGCTCGACCTGGTCGGTTTGCGCAGCTTTGCCTCCGCCTATCCAAGCCAGTTGTCGGGCGGCATGGCGCAGCGCGTCGGCATCGCCCGCGCGCTGGCGACCAACCCGGAAATCCTGCTGCTCGACGAACCATTGGGTGCGCTCGACGCGATGACGCGCATGCGCATGCAGGCTGAATTGGAACGCATCTGGCAGGAACAGCAGGTCACCGTGATCATGGTGACGCACGACATCGAGGAAGCGGTCTATCTCGCCGACAAGGTCATTGTCATGGCAAGCGGGCGCGGCGGCATCGGCAAAGTCTTCCCGGTGCCGCTGTTGCGTCCACGAGACCGCAGCTCGACCGAGTTCGTCACGGTGCGCGAGGCCTTGTTGCGGGAGTTCCATCTGAGCGCACATTGAAGCCTTTCGGAAAAGCGGCCGGAGCGCCGCGAACGAACGGAGACGTAGCATGTCATCACCGGAATGGCTCTACACGGCATCCGGCTTTGGCGTCGGCGCTCTCGTCGGCATGACGGGGGTCGGCGGTGGCTCGCTGATGACACCGATCTTGATTCTGCTGTTCGGCATTCATCCAGCATCGGCGATCGGCACCGACCTGCTCTATGCCGCGGGGACGAAGGCCGGCGGCGCCGTTGTCCACGGCTGGAACCGAACCGTCGACTGGCGCGTCGTCGGCTTTCTCGCGTGCGGCAGCGTGCCCGCCGCCGCCGTCATGCTGCTGATCCTCGCGCACTACGATCTCGCCAGCCGGGCAATGCAGCATTTTCTGTCGGCCGCGCTTGGCGTCGCGCTGGTCGTCACGGCGCTCGCGGTAATCTTTCGCCCGCGCCTCGTCGCTTGGCTCGCCCGGCGGGTCGGCGAGCCGACGCCGGCGACCACGATGATCCTGACGATAGCGACTGGTGCCCTGCTCGGCGGGCTGGTTTCTCTCACCTCGGTCGGCGCCGGCGCGCTCGGCGTCCCCGCCCTGGTCGCGCTCTACCCACGATTGGAGACGCGCCAGATCGTCGCGACCGACATCGCGCACGCGGTGCCGCTGACACTGGTGGCCGGTGCCGGCCACCTGTTGCTGTCGCCGATCGACCTGACGGTCCTGGGCGCGCTTTTGCTCGGCTCGCTGCCGGGGATTTTTGTCGGCAGTCAGCTCGCCGTCCGCGTTCCGGACACTGCGCTGCGGCTTGCGCTGTCGGGCGTGCTCGTCATCGTCGGCGGCAGACTCATTTTTTAGCCGATAAGCCAAAATCCCGAATTTCACACCTAACATCGATCTCACGGATTGCGCAATCCAGCGCGGGCAGCAAGCGCCGGTCGCGACGGAAAGCCCCGAAATCGGCTCTCGGCGCTTGGCCGCCTCCTCGGACGCTTCCACAAGCATCGGGTAAGCATTCCGGAAACAGCCATTTTTGATAACGGTGCGCGGTACCTGTCTTCTACGACGTGGTCCCTATCGGATTTGCCGAATTTGGCTCACCGACGTAAGCAGCCTCGCGAAACGCGACGGTGGCATCGCCGTTGGTTGCGGTAAAAATCATCGCGGTATTGGTACCGGCTTCTTCGAAAAGCAGCACGTCTTGCCGCCCGGACATCCGGCGATCCGCTACGACGGGCAGCTCGTCGATTTGGGCTCTGATGGCGCCGA
>JASIAN010000134.1 GCA_030042035.1 Alphaproteobacteria bacterium
ACCACGCCAACCCGCCCGAGCTCGGCACCGTCGAGCGGGCGATGAAGCGCGTGAAACACGGCCGCTACGTGCTGCTCCCGGCCGGCCCCGACACGCACGGCCATTTCAGCCATTACTACGCGAAATTGTGGAAGCCGTATCTGATCGAATTCCTCGCAACGCTCGGCCCGCCGCAGGCCGCTGCCGCGGAGTGATGCCACTATCGGTGCCGTCACGGTGACGGCCACGCCGTCTGGCAGATCGCAGCGACGATTATGTAAAGCAATCAGACCGGGAAGACCGCTCCTACCAAGCTCTCGGCTTGCTAATGGTCGTCCCCGGAATGGGATCTGGAAACTGTGAATTGGCGAGCATTGGCCTATGGATATGTCGCTTAAAGCTGGCGACACGCTCCAGGTCCGGAGCCATCTGCCATTTTCCCGGACAGACGACGAACACAGGTTTCCCTCGTTCGATGGTAACCATTTGAATGGGCGACACTAAATCGGTGTCGTTCGAAATAACAGCGGCAGCCTCGAATGAGCTTTTCCAGGCGTCATTGAGCAAATGAGCCGCCAGGTTTACGTCCGATCCCTTTTCCTCCATCGTGTGGACCTCTGTGATAAGCGCTGAAATTATCGGTCTCGTTGCTTTTTTGTGCCGTCTTGTGCCCTTGGTCGGATACATGTCGACCACCAGGCGGGATCGAGCGGTTAACGAACCGCCAGTTATGTCATGAACTCCGGGAGGGAGGGATGCCGAAACAGGTGAATGAATGGTTGCCCCTCCAACGGGCAGGTTGACTATTGGGCGCCAGATCGTTTTCGACAAAAATCGCCCGTAATGGACTTCTACTTCGGGAAGAGTCGCTAACGCATTTAGGTATGCATGTTGACGCCGAGGTACATCTGGATCGGCTGCGCCTGAAACCCGGGCTGTAAAATACTTGATCCGCTCGACCGTGTGGGTCGGCGGTAGAAACTCCCTTGCGAGAGCGGCGAGATTCAACCATTTGAAAGGCGTGCTTTTGAGTGCGCCGTAGTAGAGATTGAATCCGTCAACGTACACCCACGTGCGAATGAACGCCTCCCCCGATGTAGCAAAGGCCGCTCCGAGAAGCGGCCTTTGAGCCGACAGCACGCTGCCGGCGGGTAGTTGTGCCTAAGATAGGTAGCTGATTGGGGATTGTCAAAAATTTCTTGACTCTAAGCCTAAAACGATTTTGTCATGTAAAAATCTGCCAATCCATTGATTCAACACGATTCCGGAGTCGGCCGACTCCAGAAATCCCGGAAATTTGAATCGAAATCTGCGGCTCGTTCGATACACGCGTCGCTCCGGACCTCTGCGCGAATCGGTAATGGGCTAGGCTGATGTGGCTCCGGACAGCGGCGATGGCGGTATAGCCTTTGCCAGGAGGGCGATGACCTCAGCATCGCTCAGCTGGTGGAAATCGTCGTAGTAGAAGCCGATGGCGCCCAACCCCGCGGGCGATGCGACGCACACCGCTTCGTCCGCCTCCGCCTTCAGCGCCGCCAGCGTATCGGAGGCGGCGACCGGCGCTGCGAGCACGAGCCGCTGCGGCCCGCGGCGGCGCACCGCGCGCAACGCGACCCGCATCGTCGCGCCGGTCGCAATGCCGTCATCGACGAGGATCGCGGTCTTGCCCGCGACATCGATCGCCGGCCGCCCGGCGCAATAGAGCTGCCGCCGTCGCTCAAGTTCGGCGGTCTGGCGGGCGGTTTCCTCGGTGATGTAATGCTCGGAGATCGCCAGCGCCTCGGCCATGCGCCGGTCGATAAACACTTCCGGCGCGGCGCCGTCGGTCACCGCGCCCAGCGCCAGTTCCGGCTGCCACGGCACGCCGATCTTGCGCACGAGCACGATGTCGAGCGGCGCATCCAGCGCCTTGGCCACCGCCGCGCCGATCGCGACGCCGCCGCGCGGCAGCGCCAGCACGACCGGGTTCTCCCCTCGCAGATGTGCGAGCAGGGCCGCGAGACGCTCGCCCGCCTCCTTGCGGTCGCGAAACATTGCCGTATTCTTGTTCAGCCGATGACGCGCCATGGCGGCCGATGGTAAACCTCTGCGCCGCAATGTCAGCAGCGATCGACAAGCCGGCGGCGACAAAGGAGCCGATGTGACCGCCGTTCCGCGCCCCCTCGCCGGTCGCCGCATCCATTACGCCTGGATCATCGCCGCCGTGACGTTTGTCGTGGCGATGCTGTCGGCCGGCGTGCGCGCGACGCCGGGTGTTCTGATCATCCCGTTGGAGCAGCAATTCCACTGGTCGCGCGCGACGATCTCGTTCGCGGTCAGCGTCAACCTGTTGCTCTACGGCGCGGTCGGGCCGTTCGCCGCCTCGCTGATGGACCGCTTCGGGGTGCGCCGCACGATGGCGCTGGCGCTCATCGCGACCGCCGCGGGCGTCGCGCTGACCCCGGCGATGCACCAGTTCTGGCAACTGGTATTGCTGTGGGGCGTCGTCGTCGGCACCGGCTGCGGTTTTATCGGCTCCTATCTCGCGGCCTATATCGCCGCGCGCTGGTTCCACCAGCGGCAGGGCCTCGTGATCGGCGTCCTGACGGCGGCCAATGCCGCCGGCCAACTCGCCTTTCTGCCGTCGATGGCGGCGATTACGACGGAAGCCGGCTGGCGCATGATGGCGCTGACATTGGCGGCAATCGTGCTGGCCGTTGTGCCGCTCCTGTTGTGGCTGATGCGCGATCGCCCGGAGGATCTCGGCATAATGCCATACGGCGACAGCGGCCTCGGAGAGCGGCTGCCGCCCGCCGCGGCCGGCGACCCGTTCTTCGCTGCCTTCCGCACCCTCGCCGAGGGCGCCGGGACGCGCGATTTCTGGCTCATCGCCGGCGGCTATTTCATCTGCGGTGCCTCGACCAACGGCCTTATCACGACGCATTTGATCCCGGCCTGCGTCGATCACGGGCTTTCCGAAGAGGTCGGTGCCGGGCTGCTAGCAACGACCGGCGTCTTCGCGTTCTGCGGCGGCATGCTGTCCGGCTGGGCCAGCGACCGCTGGGACAACCGGCTGATCCTGTGCGCCTGTTACGGGCTGCGCGGCCTCTCGCTCATGTATCTGCCGTTCGCGTTCTACCTGTCGTTTGCCGGCCTCAGCGTGTGGAGCGTGTTCTATGGTCTCGATTGGATCGTCAGCGTGCCGCCGACCGTGCGGCTGTTGACGCGGGTCATCGGCAGCCGCCGGATCGGCATGATGGTCGCCTGGATCACCGTCATCCATCAGCTCGGCGCCGCATCGGCTGCCTATCTCGGCGGCGTGCTGCGGCTCGATTTCGGGAGTTATCTCGAAGCCTTCATGCTCTCTGGCGCCTTGTGCATCTGCGCCGCGCTGATGGTTTTGTTCATCGGCGTCGGTGGCGCCGAGCGCACCCCATCGGGGGCGCCGGCCGCGGCGGCATGACGGGCAGGCACTCAAGGGTGCGGAGGACTGATATGGCGAGGCGGTCGGGGTGGTTGGCGCTGACGATCGTACTTTTTGCCGCCGGTGCCGCCGGTGCGCCCAGACATCACCCTGCCCGGCCCCCGCTCAATCCGGCCAATCAGAAGCTGTTGGCGATGAAACCCGCCGATCGCGCCGCCCTGTTGGCGAAGGCGGTCGGCCACTGGTGCATCGGCACCGAGGCGTTTGCGATGGGGGTCACCAAAACCGGGCGCGGCGCCGGCAACGCCTATTGGAGCCTGCGCTGCGCCGACGGCAGCGCCTGGGCGGTGCAGATCGACCCGCTTGCCGACGTGACCGCGGTCAATTGCGCCACCTTCAATGCCATGGCGGGGGGTAAGGAGTGTTTCAAGCGGTTCTGATCGCAGGCAGCGCCTGCCGTCGCGTCAGAAGCTGCGTTCGGTTGTAAACACGGTCGCTTCGGCGAGGGCGCGGCGCAGCTTCCCATCGGGGAACGAGGCGAGCGCGGCGGCTGCATCGCCAGCGTAGCGGCGAGCGCGCGCCAGGGTCTCGGCCAGCGCGCCGCGTCGCTCGACGAGGCGGATCGCGCGGTCGAGATCGCCCGCTTCCTGTTTGCCCGCCTCCAGCGTGCGCCGCCAGAACGCGCGCTCGTCAGCATCGCCGCGGGCGAAGGCGATCAGCACCGGCAGCGTAATCTTGCCGTCGCGGAAATCGTCGCCGACCGATTTGCCGAGCTCCTCGACCTCGGCGGAAAAATCCAGCATGTCGTCGATCAGCTGATAGGCGATGCCGAGGTTGCGGCCGAACCGTTCGAGCGCGGCTTCCTCCGCCTCCGGGCGCGTAGCGATGACCGCGCCGATGCGGGCGGCAGCGGCAAAAAGAGCGGCCGTCTTGGCCTCGATGACCGCGAGGTAGGCGGCTTCGGTCGTCGCCGTGTCGTTAGCGGTGATGAGCTGCGCGACCTCGCCTTCGGCGATGACCGCAGCGGCGCGCGACAGGATCTCGAGAACGCGCAGCGAGCCGTCCTCGACCATCAGCTCGAACGAGCGGGCGAACAGGAAATCGCCGACCAGCACCGCCGGCTTGTTGCCCCACACCGCATTTGCCGTATCGCGGCCGCGTCGCAGCTCGCTCGCATCGACGACATCGTCGTGCAGCAGCGTTGCGGTATGGATGAATTCGACCGCGGCAGCGAGCGCGATGTGGCGCTCGCCGCGGTAGCCGCACAGGCGCGCCGCTCCCAGCGTCAACAGCGGCCGCAGCCGCTTGCCGCCAGCCGAGACAATATGTCCGGCGAGCTGCGGGATCAGCGCGACCGGACTGTGCATGCGCTCGATGATCAGCCGGTTGACCCGCACCAGATCGGGGCCGAGCAGATCGAACAGCGCATCGAGCGAGGGCTTCGGCGACGCGAGGTCGGGATCGACGCTGGGTACCGGCGCCACCGGGGTCTCCTACGCTTGCGGCCCTGCCGCGAGGGGGCAGGCTGCGGTTGTCAGCCGGTGCGGGATTGCCTTGCGCGCAGCCTCACACTCCGCTCGGATGCGCCTGCGCGGCTTGACGCGCCGCAGGGCGAGCGAGCATAGAATGCCTGGAGGTGTCAAGAGCCGGCAGTCGACCGTTATCGCCGCCGGATCGCGTGTGCCGGACGAGAATGCGAGAACTGCTGCGCACCAACGATTGGATCCGCCTGTCGTGGGCCGAGGCCCGGCTGCGCGATGCCGGGATCGACTGTCTTGTGCTCGATCATCATGCGAGCCTCGTCGAAGGCAATATCGGCGCCATCCCGCGCCGCCTGATGGTGGCTGACCGCGACCATCGCCGCGCCTCGGCAATCATTGCGGCGGCCGAGGAGGAGCTGCGCTGATCGCGCAGCCCGCCGCCGCCGAACTGACCGAGGACTGCCTGCTCGGCGGGCGGGTGCGGCTGTGGCAGCCGGCGAATGGGGTTCGCGCCGCAATCGATCCGGTCTTTCTCGCGGCCGCCGTACCGGCGAAAGCCGGCGAGCTGGCGCTCGATCTCGGCTGCGGCAGCGGCGCCGCGGCATTGTGCCTCGCAGCGCGGGTACCGGAGGTTCGCGTCATCGGTCTCGAACTCCGGTGCGATCTGGCGCGCCTCGCTGCGGACAATGCAACGCACAACGGCATGGCGGGGCGGGTCGCGATGATCGCCGGCGATCTGCTGCGGCCGCCGCTGCGGCTCAGCCCAGGCATGTTCGACCATGTCATGGCCAATCCGCCTTATCTGCCGCAGGGCAGCAGTTCGCCGCCGCCCGACCCGGCGAAGCGGGCAGCGACGATTGAAGGCGAGGCGAGGCTCGCCGATTGGGTGCGCGCGGCGCTGGCGATGGCGCGCGACAAGGGCAGTGTCACGTTCGTCCATCGCGCCGACCGCATCGATGCGCTGATCGGCCATCTTGCCGGCCACGCCGGCGACGTCGCGGTTTTCCCGTTATGGCCGGCCGCCGGCCGGTCGGCACGCCGCATTCTGGTGCGGGCGACAAAACGGGTCGCGGCGCCCGCCCGGCTGCTGCCCGGCCTCGTGCTGCACGAAGCCGACGGCCGCTTCACGGCCGACGCGGAGGCGGTGTTGCGCGGCGGCGCGGCGCTGTCCCTTAGCGCCTGACCCGACAGGGCACAGCTAGTTGGCTCGGCGCCGAGCGATTGTCGATCGCTCGGCCTATGCCAGCTTGACCTGGATTGCGTCGCCGACGATGCGTACGGGATAGGTCTGCAGATCGTCGGTGCAGGGCGGCGCGGTCGCCTTGCCGGTCCTCACGTCGAAGCGGCCGGCGTGCAGCGGGCATTCGATTTCGTCGCGGTCGAGAAACCCGTCCGACAATTTGGCGTATGCGTGGGTGCACACGTCGTCGGTCGCATAGACGTCGCCGTCCAGGTCGTAAAGTGCGATCTCGCGCCCGGATAGCACGACGCCGAGCACATCGCCCGCCGCGAGATCGCTGCGCTTGGCGGCGGTGACCCAGCCCTGATCGTCGGACATCGCTGCCTCACTCCGCCGCGATCGCAGGCGCGTCTTCGGCCGCCGTTGTGAAGTAGCGGCGGCCGCTGGCGCGCTGGTTTTCGTAGATCGATCCCTGGTGCTCGGCCGGCGGCAACGGCAGCCGCACCGGCACCGCGGCGAGGCGCGGCTCGAGCGTCGGCCGGCCGGCGAGCAGCAGGTCGTCGAACTTTTCAATGCCGTCCTTGAAGCCGAGGAGCGGCCAGGCATCGGCAGCGCGGTACTGGAACAGCAGAAAGCGCCGCTCGCGCCCGGAAAAGTTGGTCGCCGAGCCGTGCACAAGACGCACGTGATGCACCGTAATCGAGCCGGCACGGCCGAGGCAGGGCGCCGCGCGCGCCAGGCCGATATCGCCGCCCTCGTCGGCGAAACGCGCCGGGTCAATAGCGCCGCAAAATCGGCCATTCGGCCCGTGATGGTCGAAGATGGGCCCCTTGTGGCTGCCCGGCACGACGAGCATCGGGCCGTTTTCGAGATCGACATCATCGAGCATGATGCCGACCGCCGCGAGGTCATCATTCGTGTGGGGGTAGAACGCCCAGTCCTGATGCCATTCGACGGGCGCACCGTAGCCGGCG
>JASIAN010000135.1 GCA_030042035.1 Alphaproteobacteria bacterium
AATACCGCCTGCTCGACGATCGCCGCCAGATCCTCCGGCTTCAGCACCGGTGCCGGCATGCGGGCGAACGCGGAAAACTCATCGACCATCCGCCCGATATCCTCGACGTGCCGCACGATCGTGTCGGTGCAGGTGCGGAACGTTTCGGGGTCGTTTTTTATCTCCTTGAGATATTTGCGCCGCAGCCGCTCGGCCGAGAGCTGGATCGGCGTCAGCGGGTTTTTGATCTCGTGGGCGATGCGGCGGGCGATGTCGGCCCAAGCGGCCTTGCGCTGCGCCGACAAGAGTTCGGTGATGTCATCAAACGTGACGACAAAGCCGCTGATCTCCTCGTCGTCGTGTTCGGCGGCGATGCGCACCAAGAGGGTGCGGGTGCTGTTGGTGCCGGCGATTTCGAGCTGGGCCTGCGCCAGGCGGTCGGGGCGCAATGCGACCTGCTCAAGCAGACCCGCCATCTCCGGCACGACATCGGCAAGGTCCTCCCCGACCAGCCGGTCGAGATCGACACCGAGCAGCGCCGAAGCGGTGCGGTTGGGCAGATAGACCCGGCCGCCGCGGTCGAGCCCGATGACGCCGGCGGACACCCCGGTCAGCACCGTTTCGGTAAACCGGCGGCGCTCGTCGAGCTGGCGGTTCGCCTCGATCAGTTCGGCCTGCTGGCTCTGGATCTGGTTGGTCATGCGGTTGAAGGCGCGGCTCAGCGACGCCAGTTCGTCGTCCCGATCGCCCTCCGGCACGCGCGCCGACAGGTCGCCGGCGCGCACCCGCTCGGCGGCGCCGACCAGGCGGCTGATCGGGTCACCGAGCAGCGCGGCGAAATGGATGCCGGTCGAGATCGCTGCCGCGAGAAACAAGAGCGCAACGAGGATGTACACCATCGCGAACGTGATCTGAAACCCCGAGCGCTGGCCCTCGAGCTCCTCATACTGCGCGGCGGCAAGATGCGTCTGGTCGCGATGCGCCAGCACGCGCGCCTCGATGAAGCGCCCGACATAAAGATAGAGGCCGGGGAACTGGTCGAGACGGACCAGCGCGCGCACGCGCTCTTCCTTGTCGTCGGTCATCACGACGACCTCGCCCTCGGCAGCGCGCTGCAACTCATTTTTCGGGATATCCTCGAAGCCGAGCGCGAAAATGAGCCCGGTCGAGGCAATCATCTTGCCGTTACTGTTGACGATCGCCGCTTCGGCCAAGCCGCGCATCGCCGCCTGCGCCGTCAGCGCCGGCGCCCAGAGCTGCGGGTTCATCTCCAAGGTCGGCGCGTAGCGGTCGAGATCGCCCGCCATGCCCAGCGCATCGGCGCGGATCGCCTGTTGGTGCTCCTTGACGTAGGCGTCGGCGACGGCCACCGACTCGGTTATCGCGGTGCGCACCTTGTCGCTGAACCAGGCTTCGATGCCGAAGCTGAAGAACATGTAAGAAAAGACTGCGACAACGATCGTCGGCAGAATGGCGATCAGGCTGAACAACCCGACAAGGCGCACCTGCAGCCGCGAGCCGGCCAGGCCCCGGCGCCGCTCAGCCCACACCTCGAAAAAGCGCTTCGCAACGACGGCGGCGAGCGCCAGCAGCAGCACCAGGTCGAGGTTGAGCAGCGTCAGAACCGTATTGGGGCCGCGGCCGAACGGCAGGGCGCCGGTCAGCGCGAGATAGGTCGCCAAGCCGGAACCCGCCGCCGCTACGGCGAGCGCGATCGCGATCTGGCGCCAAACGGAGATCCCGCCGGCCCAACCGCGGACCCGTCCCGCAACACTCATTCGCCGATTCCCTGGCCCCCGAAAGAGGCACCGCCAACATCGCGCCGGCCGCGGCCAGCGGAGCCTGCCATAACGGCGAGCCGCGCCGCGAAGGTCATTTTAGGCCGCGGACGACCGGGATGTCCAATTCGCGGATTTTTTTGCGCAGCGTGTTGCGATTGAGGCCAAGCAGATGTGCGGCACGGATCTGGTTGCCGCGGGTGGCGCCCAGCGTCGCAACGATCAGCGGCCGTTCGATTTCGCGCAGCACCCGGTCGTAAAGACCGGCGGCCGGCAAGGTGCCGCGATGCGCCGCAAAGTAGCCGGTGATATGGCGTTCGACCGCCGCCGCCAGTCCCTCGCCGGCCGCACCCGGAACGGCGGCCGGCGCCGTCGGCGCGACTTCGGCAAGTTCGGCCTCGACGACATCGAGGCCGATCGTCTCCTGCGAATAGAGGGCGGCGAGGCGGCGCACGAGGTTTTCCAATTCGCGCACATTGCCCGGCCAACGATAGCGGCACAGGCGCTCCATTGCCGCCGCATCGATGGTCTTCAGCGGCAGGCCTTCGCGCGCTGCCAGCGAGGCGAAATGGCGCACCAGCGCCGGAATGTCGGCGGCGCGCTCACGCAGCGGCGGCAGGCGGATCGGCGCGACGTTGAGGCGGTAGAAAAGGTCTTCGCGAAACAGGCCCTGACGGATCAGCTGCGGCAGGTCGCGATGGGTCGCGGCGATGATGCGGACATCGACGCGCACCGGTGCGCGGCCCCCGACTGCCATGTATTCGCCTTCCTGCAGAACCCGCAAGAGGCGCGTCTGCGCCTCTGGCGGCATGTCGCCGATCTCGTCGAGGAACAACGTGCCGCCCTTGGCCTGCTCGAAGCGACCGACGCCGCGCGCGGTGGCACCGGTAAAGGCGCCCTTTTCGTGGCCGAACAATTCGCTCTCGATGAGCTCGCGCGGGATCGCCGCCATGTTGATCGCGACGAACGGCCGGTTGCGCCGCTTGCCGAAATCGTGCAGCGCGCGCGCCACCAGTTCCTTGCCGGTGCCGCTCTCGCCGGTAATCATGACCGTCAGATCGGTGCCCATCAGCCGGGCGATCGCGCGGTAGATATCCTGCATCGCCGGCGAGCGGCCGATCAGCGGCAACTGTTCCTCGATCTCGTCCGCCGGCGCCGGCGGGGCGGCGACCGGCGCGCTCAGCGCCCGCTCGACGACGCTGACCAATTCGCGCAGGTCGAACGGCTTTGGCAGATATTCGAAGGCGCCGCGCTCGGTTGCCTTGATTGCGGTCAACAGCGTGCTCTGCGCGCTCATGACGATGATCCGCAGGTCGGGGCGCGCCCGCTTGATGCGCGGGATCAGGTCGAGGCCGTTCTCGTCTGGCATGATCACGTCGGTGATGACGAGATCGCCCTCGCCCTCCTCCACCCAGCGCCACAGCGTCGCCGCATTGCCGGTCATTCGCACGTCATGCCCGAGCCGCCCGAGCGCCTGGTTCAGCACCATGCGGATCGCCCGGTCGTCGTCAGCTACAAGGATCGTCGCGCCCATCAGTCGCCACCGTCGTCTCGCCTCCGCGCCTAGTGCGGCGAAGGATTCGCGATCCCGGCCGGCGCGTTGGCGCCCGGCGTAAAGATTGGCAAAAACACCCGGAACACGGTGCGCCGGGGCTGGCTGTCAAACTCGATCACGCCGCCATGATCGCCGATCGCTTTGGCGACGAGTGCAAGCCCCAGGCCAGTTCCGTGCCGCTTCGTCGTGACGAACGGATCGAACAGGTGCGGCTTCAGATCGTCAGGGATGCCGCCGCCGTTATCGGCGACCGCGACCATCAGTGGCAGGTGGCGCCGCTGATCGCCGCTTGGAGAGGCAAGGCGCAGTCCGTGCCGGTAGGCGGTCGTCAGCACGATCTGCCCCCCCGGGTCCGGCACGGCTTCGGCAGCGTTCTTTACGAGATTGAGAAAAGCCTGCAACAGGAGGTCGCGATCGCCGTAAACCGGCGGCAGCGAGGGATCGTATTCCTCCAAGAACGCGACGTGGCGGGCAAAGCCCGATTGCGCGATTTTGCGGACACGATCGAGCACTTCGTGGATGTTGACTGCGTCGCGGCTGATCACCGCGTGCTCGGAAAACATCTCCATGCGGTCGACCAGCGCGACGATGCGGTCGGTCTCGTCGCAGATCAGCTGGGTCAATTCGCGGCCGGCCGGGTCGGCGTCCTGCTCGAGGAGCTGGGCCGCGCCGCGAATGCCCGACAGCGGGTTCTTGACTTCGTGCGCCAGCATTGCGGCCATCGCCGTCACCGAGCGGGCGGCGTTGAGGTGGGTCAGCTGACGGTCCATCTTGTCGGCCATCGAGCGCTCGTGCAACGTCAGCACGACGAGACCGGAACCGTCGCCGGCCGGCGCCCCTTCGACCGTCACCGAACGCGCGGCAAAGCGCGGCCCCTGCAGCGGCGTGTCGTATTCGGCAATCGACCCGCCGCTCTGCCACACCGCTTCGATGAGCGCAAAGACCGGGCTGTGCGGCAGCACGAAATCGGCGAGCGGGTGGCCGACGAGCGCGGCTGCGCTGACGCCGAAAAACTGCTCGCCGGCGGGGTTGACAAAGCGCACCGCACCGGCGCGGTCGAGCGCCAGCACCGGGTTGGGCAACGCCGCCAAAAGCGCGCCGGCATCGGGCGCTGCCGCCGCGGCGGGCCTGTGCCGGCGGCGCGACACCGCCCCGATCACGCCGCCGCCCGCGCCGCGAGCGGCTCGTAGAAGGCGCGCAGCAGCCCCAGCACGGTCGGCACATCATCCGTCTGATTGACCGCCGCGCGGAATTCGGCCGAACCCGGCAAGCCCTTGGAATACCACCCGAGATGCTTCCGCGCGATGCGCACCCCGACAGCCCGGCCGTAATACCGGAGCATCGCGTCGTAATGCCGCAGCACCAGCTCGTACTGCGCGGCAAGCGGCGGATCGGGACGACGCCGGCGATGCCACAGCCATTCCGTCACCTGCGCGACGAACCACGGTCGGCCATAGCAGCCGCGCCCGATCATCAACCCGTCGGCGCCGCTCTCGGCGAGCGCACGGTCGGCGTCCGCGAGGGTCATGATGTCGCCGTTGGCGATGACCGGGATCGACGCCGCCGCCTTGACCTCGCGGATAAAGCGCCAGTCGGCCGAGCCGCCATAAAACTGGCAGCGCGTGCGGCCGTGCACGGTGACCATGCGGATGCCGCAGGCCTCCGCTATCCGGGCGAGGCGCGGCGCGTTGCGGCTATGCTCGTCCCAGCCTGTGCGCATCTTCAGTGTCACCGGCAGATCGACCGCCTTGACCGTCGCCTCCAAGAGGCGCGCGGCATGCAATTCGTCGCGCATCAACGCCGAGCCGGCGTGGCCGTTGACGATCTTTTTGACCGGGCAGCCGAAATTGATGTCGATCAGCCGCGCCCCGCGATCGGCCTGCAATTTCGCCGCTTCGGCCATGACCGCGGGTTCGCAGCCGGCGAGCTGCACCGCCATCGGCTGCTCCTCGGGGCGGCTCTGCGCCATCGTCAAGGATTGCCGCGTCTCGCGAATCGCCGCCTCGCTCGCGATCATCTCCGAGACGACGAGCGCCGCTCCCTGTTCCTTGACGAGGCAGCGAAACGGCAGATCGGTCACCCCCGACATCGGCGCCAGGATGACCGGTTCATCGATCGTTACGGATCCCAGGCTGATGCTCATAATTTGCTCAATAGGTTAAAATGCCAAAAATTTAGGCAACTATTTTATCCAACAGCACGGCAAGGCGTCAATCGGCGACGCTTGGTTTCCGGTCCCTGCCGCGGCAAGAGGACGAGCGGATCGTCGCCAGCGAGAGCTTCATTTCAGGCCGCGGCCCCGTCGCGTTGCCGCTGGCCTGCCGGCGCTCTGACAGCTAGTTTACGGCAATGAGCGGGAATTACGCGCTGATTGTCGCGGGCGGGCGCGGCGTCCGGTTTGGCGGCGCGGTGCCGAAGCAATACCTGCCCTTGGGCGGCGCAACCGTGCTGCGCCGCGCAGCGGCTTCATTCGCCGAGCATCCCCGCCTTGCCGGCGTTGCGGTTGTGATCCGCGGCGAGGACCGCGCCTTGTTCGACCGGGCGACGGAAGGAATTCGGCTGTTGCCGCCGGTCGAAGGCGGCGCCGAGCGGCAGGACTCGGTACGGCTCGGCCTCGAATCCCTGCTCCGCCACGAGCCGGCGCGGGTGCTGATCCATGACGCCGCCCGGCCGTTTGCCGACGCCGCGCTGATCGACCGCGTCCTCGACGCGTTGGAGCAGGCGCCGGCGGCGATCCCGGCGCTGCCGCTCGGCGACACGATAAAGCGGGTGGCAGATAACGGCCGCATCATCGAAACCGTCGATCGCGCTCGGCTCTATCGCGCCCAGACGCCGCAGGGCTTCGATTTTGCGACGATCCTGGCGGCGCATCGGGCGGCCGCCGGTCGCGCGCTGACCGACGACGCCGCGGTGGTCGAAGCGGCCGGCATCGCGCCCATCGTCGTCACCGGCGCCGAGGACAATCTGAAGGTGACGACCGCCAACGACCTGGCCGCGGCCGAGCGGCTCCTCGCCGCCCGGCTCGCCGATATCCGGGTCGGCCAAGGCTTTGACGTGCACGGCTTCGGCCCGGGCGAAGATGTCATGATCTGCGGCATCGCCGTGCCGCACGATCGGGCGCTCGTTGGTCATTCCGACGCCGATGTCGGACTGCACGCGCTGACCGATGCGGTCTTGGGCGCGATCGGCGCCGGCGATATCGGCCGGCATTTTCCGCCGAGCGATCCGCGCTGGCAGGGCGCCGCCTCCGACATCTTCCTGCGCCATGCCGCTGCGTTGGTGCGAGAGCGGAGCGGCATCATCGCCGCCGTCGATGTCACGATCATCTGCGAGCGGCCGAAGATCGGACCGCATCGCGCCGCGATGGTCGAACGCATCGCCGCGATCCTTGGCATGGCGGCGGAGCGGGTCAGCGTCAAGGCGACGACGACCGACCGGCTCGGGTTTACCGGCCGCGGCGAGGGCATCGCGGCGCAGGCCGTCGCGACCGTGCGGTTGCCGCTGCGATGACATCGAAGCAGGCGCTGTCCGCGAAGGGAGATGCCCCATGTTCGATCCTGACACATTGGCGCTCGCCGGAGCGGTGCTCGCCGCCTGCCGTGCCAAGGCCTGGCACGTCGCGACCGCCGAATCGTGCACCGGCGGTCTCGTCGCGGCGGCGCTGACCGCAATCGCCGGTTCGTCCGACGTCGTCGAACGCGGCTTTGTGACCTATTCGAACGAGGCGAAGAGCGAATTGCTCGGCGTGCCGGCGGAGACGATCGCGGCCCACGGCGCCGTCAGCGCCCAGACCTGCGCGGCGATGGCGAGGGGCGCCGTGGCACGTGCCGGCGTCGATCTCGCCGTGTCGATCACCGGCGTCGCCGGTCCCGGCGGCGGCACGCCGCAGAAGCCGGTCGGCCTCGTCTATCTCGGCATCGCGACAAAGGACGGCGCGGCGCATGTCGAGCGCCGCATCTTCCCCGGCGACCGCACGCAAATCCGCGAGGCGGCGCTCATCCTCGCGCTCGCACTGCTCAAGGGCGAGGCGACGGCCTGACAGCGGCTTTTCGGCAGCCCTGCATTCATCTACAGTCGAAGTTGAATCCGCTGGAGGCCGACGATGCTGCTGCGCGACGCTTGGTATATTGGCGCCTGGGGCGACGAGCTGACCGACAAGCCGCTCGCCCGCCGCATCTGCAACGATCCCGTCGCGCTGTTCCGCGACTCCTCGGGCAAGGCAGCGGCGCTCGCCGACCGCTGCTGCCACCGCGCCGCGCCGTTGAGCCTCGGCAGCGTTGTCGCGGGCGGCCTCCAGTGCGGCTATCACGGCCTCGTCTTCGATGGCATGGGATG